>JAHFFL010000136.1 GCA_023247955.1 Candidatus Omnitrophota bacterium | reverse complement strand
AGGAAAAAGGCGTTGAATATTCTGGGAATTAACGCCTATCACGGAGATTCGGCGGCTTGTCTTGTCGTCGACGGACGGCTCGCTGCGGCGGCGGAAGAAGAGCGTTTCCGCCGTGTCAAGCACTGGGCGGGTTTTCCTAGCGAAGCCGTCCGCTACTGTTTAAAGTCCCAGGGGGTGGCAATTTCCGATGTGGACTATATCGCGATCAACCGGAACCCCAAGGCAAATTTCTTTCGGAAAATTTTTTATACGCTCTCCCATCATCCGAGTTTCGCGTCTATCAGAGACCGGGTGCAAAATTTGTCGAAGGTGAGTCGTGTAGAGAGCGAATTGCGCCGCGTATCGCAAACGGATGGCGGCGGGGTCTTGAAGGCCAAAATCCACCCTATCGAGCATCACCGCGCGCATTTGGCGAGCGCTTTTTTTGTCTCCGGTTTTGATTCGGCGGCCGTCGTGTCGGTGGATGGCTTCGGAGACTTCGTGAGCACGATGTGGGGGGTAGGCCAGGGCAATCGGCTGAATGTGAAAGACGAGGTTGGTTTTCCGCATTCGCTTGGACTTTTTTACCTTGCGATGACGCAGTTTTTGGGTTTTCCGAACTACGGTGACGAGTACAAACTCATGGGACTTGCCGCTTATGGTGACCCTCGCTCAAAAATGACGAAAGCGCTTGGCGAAGTCGTGCGGTTGGGAGCGCGCGGCCGATTTCAGTTGGACCTGCGTTATTTTCTGCACCATGCCGGGGGGGTCTCGATGCTATGGGAAAACGGGGAGCCGACCATCGGCAAAGTTTATTCGGAGAAAATGGAATCCGTCTTTGGGCCCGCAAGAAAACCAGACGAACCAGTGACTCAACGTCACAAAGATTTGGCCGCCGCCGCTCAGGAAGTGTACGAGCAGGCGTTTTTTCATCTTCTTGGGTCTGTGTACCGTCAGACCAAAAATCCGGTGCTTTGCCTCGCCGGAGGCTGCGGAATGAACAGCGTGGCCAACGGCAAAATATTTGAGAAGACGGAATTTAAAGACCTTTATGTGCAGTCCGCCGCCGGCGACGCCGGAGGGGCCATTGGCGCGGCCTACCATGTGTGGAACGAGGTTTTAAAGAAACCGCGCTCTTTCGTGATGCGGCATGCGTACTGGGGGCCGGAGTTCCCGGAGACAGAGACCAAAATCTTTTTGGATTCAAATCAAAAGGAACTTGAGCGGCAGCGCTGCACGGTCGAGAGAGTTGACGATGACCTTTTGCTGTGCCGCAGGACGGCTCAGGCGGTCGCCGACGGCAAAGTGGTCGGTTGGTTTCAGGGGCGAATGGAATGGGGGCCGCGCGCGCTGGGGAATCGCAGTATCATTTGCGACCCGCGCCGCACCGACATGAAAGACATTTTGAATCTTAAAATCAAACGCCGGGAGTCCTTCCGGCCGTTCGCGCCGGCAATTTTGAGGGAAAGAGTCGGTGAATGGTTTGAAACGGATTACGACGTGCCGTTTATGCTGCAGGTATATCAGATTCGTCAGGAGAAACGAAGCGTTATTCCCGCGGTGACTCACGTGAACGGGTCTGGACGGCTGCAAACCGTGACCGAGAATGAGAACCAGCTGTTTTACCGACTGATCGCTGAGTTTGAGAAATTAACCGGGGTGCCCGTCGTTTTGAATACGTCGTTCAATGAAAATGAACCGATTGTCTGCAAGCCATCCGAGGCCGTCGAGTGTTTTCTGAGAACGCGTATGGACGTGCTGGTCCTCGGGAACTTTCTTATTCAAAGAAAAGGCGATTAGGTTTTGAGAATTCTTTTAATCAACCAGGCGTTTTATCCGGACGTCGTGGCGACAAGCCAGCAGCTTGCGGATTTGGCCACACTCCTGAAGTCGAGAGACCACCAAGTGACCGTGATCGCCGGGGATCACGGCTACGAAGACCTTCATTTGCGTTTTGCCCGGAGGGAAGTTTACCGCGGCGTGTGTATTCATCGCGTGAGTTCCACGAGGTTCGGAAAAACTTCGAAATGGAGACGCGCCGTCGATTTTTTTTCGTTTTATATCGGTTTGTGCCTCAAGCTTCTTTGGATGCCGGGGCAAGATGTGGTGGTCGGTCTGACGTCCCCGCCTCTCGTGGCGGTGGCAGGGAACCTGTTTTGTCTTTTGAAAGGCGGTCGTTTCGTGTACTGGGTGATGGACATGAATCCCGAAGAGGCGGTCGCGGCGGGATGGCTTAGGGAAAACTCTCTGGTTTGCCGTTTATTACGCGGAGTCTCACGGTGGTCCTACCGGAGGAGCCGGCGCATCGTGGCGCTGGACCGCTACATGAAGAATAAAATCGTGGTTTCCTATGGGATTGACGAGCGCAAAATCGCCGTACTGTCGCCGTGGGCCCATGACGAACATGTGCATCCGATACCTCCGGAGGACAACACATTCAGAAAAGAACAGGGGCTTGACGGTAAATTTGTGGTGATGTACTCAGGCAATCACAGCCCCTGCCATCCGCTGACGACGCTGCTCGAAGCCGCGCGTGTGATGAAAGGCGACCCGCAAACGCTTTTCTATTTCATGGGCGGTGGGAGCCTTGTCCGAGAAGTCCGGGATTTCAAAGAGAGATATTCGCTCGAGAATATCGTTCAACTGGGATACCAGCCCTTGGAAAGGCTTTCCGAGTCGCTTTCGGCTGCGGACCTGCACGCGGTGGTAATGGGGAATCCGTTCGCCGGGATCCTTCATCCCTGTAAAATCTATGGAATCCTCGCCGCCGGCAAGCCTTTTGTTTTGATCGGCCTGCGAGAATGTCCAATCGGCGACTTGATCGCCGAATCGGGGCTCGGCGAGCGAGTGGACCATGGCGATGTCCCGGGTTTGGTCGCTGTGATTAAAAAAGTGAAGAGCCTTTCTCCACAGGAAAGAGAGAATATTCAAAAACACAGCGTTTCTCTCAAAAACGAGCGCTATAGCCAGAAAACGCTTTCCCGCCGTCTGGGGGAGTTGATCGAAAGGGTTTGAATTTTTTTATGGATAACGCTTAACGTGTTGATATACTTGAAGCATGAATGAAACAAGCTCACTGATTTTGTTGAATGCCGCCATCCTAGGGCTGGCGTTTATTTTTAGCCACTTTTTTTCCGGCGCGTTTATAGGGATTGCCCACCGTCATGGCTTGCTCGATTACCCTTCTTCCAGAAAGAGACATGCCCGCCCGATGCCGTTTTTGGGGGGAGCGGCGGTGTTTATTTCCTTCTGGGGGGTGGTGTTTGCCGGGATTCTTACAGCAGCTTTCTTGAATCGCGATCCGTCCAATGCGGGCTCCCCGTTTCTCTCCGGCACAGTTCTCCTGATTCCGAAGATTTCAGGGATTTTTCTAGGGAGTTTGGTGATGCTCGCCGTGGGATTTGTCGATGACAAATTTATTTTATCACCGTCCCAAAAACTCGCCGGCCAAATGGTGGCCGCGCTGATTCTTATGGGGTTGGGTTTGACGATCAATCTTGCTTCGGGCCTTGGTGTGTTGGGGTATCTGGTCACGTTTGTCTGGATACTCCTCATTATCAACGCGTTTAATTTCATCGATTCGCTGGATGGGCACTGCGCGGGGATTGCACTGATCTCGGCGCTGGCCCTTTTTTGGATCACGCAGATTCTTGGCCAATCGC
>JAHFFL010000135.1 GCA_023247955.1 Candidatus Omnitrophota bacterium | reverse complement strand
CGCGGCCTTTCGGTGTTTCAAAACAAAATTCGCGGCAGGTCCATAAATCTTGAAAAGGAGGCGGCTCACCGGGTGCCTTTCTTCGGGATAATAACGCCCCACAAGCGTCACATTGGCGATATTCCGCAGCCAAACCGGTTTAAAATTAAAATAGTCCATGCGCACGAAGAGCATGCGCATCGCGACATTCAGAGTGACCGTCAAAATCGCCGCGATCGCCATCGCAAAGTTTTTCGAAAAAGCCAGAGGTTTAAAGAGCCTTCCCTCCTGACCGACCAGGGAAAATATCGGAAGGAATGCGACGGCAATCACCAGAAGCGAAAAAAATACCGACGGCCCCACTTCCTTGATCGCCTCCAGCCGTACCTTGTGGTAATCTCCAACCCGCCCCCCGGACACCCAAAGCTCGAGTTTCTTGTAAGCGTTTTCCACCTCGACAATCGCGCCGTCCACCAAGACGCCGATAGAGATCGCGATTCCCGCCAGGGACATGATATTCGAAGTAAGCCCCATAAAAACCATGGGGATAAAAGACAGAATGACTGAAACGGGTATCGTCACGATCGGAATAACGGCCGACGGCACGTGCCAGAGAAAAATCAGGATCACGAGACTTACGATAATCATCTCGTCACGAAGCTCGTCAATCAGCGTGTCAATGGATCTCTTGATAAGCTCCGAGCGGTCGTAGACGGGAATGATTTCGACCCCTTCAGGCAAATAGGGCTTGAGCGCTTCGATTCTTTCTTTCACGCGGTTAATGACATTCAGCGCGTTTTCGCCGTAACGCATCACGACGATTCCGCCGACCGTGTCCCCTTCCCCGTCAAGATCCGCGATGCCTCTTCGAATATCAGGGCCGGTGACCACGCGTCCCAGATTTTTTATCAGCACCGGCGTGCCTTTGGAATCCGCGTTCACGACGATGTCTTCCAGATCCTTCACGGATTTGGCGTAGCCGCGGCCGCGCACCATGTATTCCGCGCCTGAAAATTCAAGAAGACGCCCGCCGACGTCGTTGTTTCCCGCGCGAACCGCGTTCACGACATCCATCAGCGGGATGTTATAAGAAGAGAGTTTATTGGGGTCCAGCGTGACTTGATACTGTTTTTGAAACCCGCCCACCGAAGGGACTTCGGCCACGCCGGGAACGGACTGGAGCTGATAACGAAGCGTCCAGTCCTGATAACTCCTGAGCTCCTGGAGGTTGTGCTTCCCGCTTTTATCCACCAGCGCGTATTGATACACCCAGCCCACGCCGGTTGCGTCCGGACCGAGCTCTGTGCGCACGCCGTCCGGCAGGCGGGGTAAAATCTTGCTCAAGTATTCGAGAACACGGGTTCTTGCCCAATAAATATCCGTCCCATCCTCAAAGATGATGTAGACGTAGGAAAAACCAAAGTCCGAAAAAGCGCGGATGTCTTTGACCTTGGGAGCCCCCAGAAGGGAGGTGACAATCGGGTAAGTGACTTGATCCTCGATGATGTCCGGGCTCCGATCCCATTTGGAATACACAATGACCTGCGTATCGGAAAGATCGGGGATAGCGTCCAAAGGGACGCTTCGCATGGCGTGCAGCGCGAATAAAATCGCGATGGCCGTCAGGATCAAGACCAAGAACTTGTTACGGGCCGAAAACTCGATGAGTTTCTCTACCACCGGATTCTAGCCCCCGTGCGCGTGGCCGCCCACGGCGCTCAAAGCAGCTTTGAGTTTGCTCTCCGAATCGACGAGAAAATTGCCGTTGATCACCACGCCCTCCCCTTCGGCAAGTCCCTCGCTGACCACGTAGTCGTCGCCCGCTTTCTGCCCCAAGACCACTTCTCTGGGTTCGAAAAGCCCGCGGCCTTTGTCTATGAAGACAATATTTGCCTTGCCGGCGAAAAACACCGCTTCCTCGGGAACCAGCAGAACTCTTCCGAGATCCTTCTCCAAAGAGACGTTCACGTACATGTCCGGCTTAAGGACCCCCCCTTCATTTTTCACAAGCGCGCGCACGCGCACCGTACGGGTAACGGGATCAACCACCGTATCCACGGCGCGGATTTTCCCCGTAATCTTCTTTCCGGGCGCGGAGGAGACATCCACCCGAAGGGTGTCTCCCGCCTTCACGGAAGAAATCTCGTACTCATAAATAGTGGCGTAAACCCAGGCATTGCCGTCGGGTACCGCGTAGAGCAGGCTCTTGTCCGGCCCATCTTGCGTCTCGAGCGCATCAATCATCTCAGGGCTAAACCCCATGCGCGTGAGTTTGGTTCTCGCGCTTTCCACCATCTTCGCCGCCCAGTTCTCGCCGAAGGACGAGTCCGCCGACGCTTTAGTGGCGGATACGCCGTTTTTAGCATTTTTAAACGACCGGTAAGATTCGATAAACTCGGATTCCGCCTGATAAAGGTCCGGGTCATACGCAATACGCCCCGCGGCGCGTATGTTTTTCACGGCTTCTTTTCTTTCGACTATGCCTGTCCGGATTCCAATGAGCTGTTGTCTTTGAGGACTGATGAATACGGAGGCGTACCCCAAAGGCAAAGCGCCTGCGCCCCCTCCCGACGCCGCTTCCCGGACTTCGTCACTATAAACGGGGATATAGTCCATCCCCATCTCATCCTTGGCCGGCGCCGGAGAAGTCACTTTGGGGTTCATAGGATTTCGGTAGAAAAGAATTTTCCGCGGCGCGTTCTCACCCGTCGCTTCTATCGTTTCGCCACACACAGGGCAGGTGAGCTTCTCCCCTTTCTCGGCAAGAATAAGCATCGGACACGGCTGGCCGTTTTTGACCATCGTACACTCGTGCATCAGGCAAACCGCATTCGGGTCCTGTACCGCCGAACTCTCCGGCGGGGCCTGTATCGGCACCAGTCCCTCGACTTCGCTCGGGACTAGCCGCATGCTGCAAATCGGACAATCCCCGGGTTTATCGGAAACCACCTGTGGATGCATCGGGCACTGGTACTTCGCGGAAGTCTTCTGCGCGGAATGGTCCGCGCGGGTGAACGCTTGTTTTCCGGGGCCCGTGGCGGACAAGACCGCCGCCACGATAAATCCCGACGTCAAAACCAAAACCAGGAAAATTTTCTTTTGCGTTTTCATGAAGACCTCGGTACTACTGGGCTTTCACTAAGTCATCTCCGACGGCGAGCCGGAGATCCGAAAGCGCCATTTCATAATCGGACATCGCTTTGTAATAGCCGATCTGCGTGTTTTTCAGCGTCCTCTGGGCGTCTATTAAGTTCAAGACATCCGACTTCCCCGCTTCGTAAGAAGACAGCGAGACGTCCACCTGTTGTTTGGCCTGAGGCAGAATCACGCTCTCGTAAGTATTTAGGGCGTTCTGGGCCGAGAGAAATTTCGAGTAAGCTTCATGGACATGATGAAGCATTTCGTTTCTCCCTTCGATATAAAGAAGCTCCGCCGCGCGGACTTCCGCGTCGGCGCTTCTCCATCCCCCCCCGATTCCCTTGAAGAGAGACCACACGGGCACCGAGATGCCGATGAAATTATCGTACTCCCGGAACTCGTCGTCCCCCTTGAATTTCCTCGCCTCCACCCTCGCGGTGATGTCGGGAAGCCATTCAGTCTTGGCGAGCGCCCGGCCGGCCTTCGCGCGGCCGACCGCGGAGTCGAGAGCTTTAAGCTCCGGGCGTTTGGCCAACGCAGTCTTTTCAAGATCGGCGAGCGAGAGTGCAAGCGGTGTGCGTTTCGGATTTTCTTCTATCGAATAACGGGTATCCAGCGGCCTATTTAA
>JAHFFL010000134.1 GCA_023247955.1 Candidatus Omnitrophota bacterium | reverse complement strand
ATTTGATGATTTCTGGCCGGGTTCCCAAAACAAAGGCGATTTTTTGTCTGCGCGTGTTTCTCATACGAAAGAATCGAGATCTAACCTGCGCTTCTCCACCACCAATCGTTCGTACATCCACAACGCCTGAATCGCAAACATCGTTGACCACGCGTTCAAATGGTTCCGCAAAAGCCCGTCAGCGGCAAAACCGTAAATGAACCCCCCTGCTTGCCTTTTGTCGCCCGTAAACTGAAACTGAAGCAAATGGGCCTTCATCCGCTCCAAAATCGTCAAGTGCCTTTTCATTCCCGCGGACTGCAACGCAAAAAGAATCGCGCCAAGGCGCAGCGTCTGCCCGACAATATCGCTTCGCTCATGATGCGAGAACGCTCCCCCCTCAAACACCGAAGAGACCGAACCGTTCTTTGAGACGCCCTCGGACATCCATTCAAACCCTCTCATCGCGGCGCTTAAGTAATCCTTGCGTTGAAAATGAACCCCCCCGTATAAAAGCCCTTCAAGTGCGTAGGCCTGCGGGTGCAAATTGGTGCTCCCATCCTTTCTTCCCGTGACGAATCGGCCGTCTTTCCTTTGCTCTTTCAGGGCCGCATCAAGCAGCCCTAAGGCATATTGCTTTGAATCCGGATCTGCCGTGAAACGGTGATGGTCCACAAAAAAAAGCGCGAGCTTGGCATGAAAGGCTCCGGCCTGGTCTGACCATTTCTCCGGGTCTTCCTCGCATCTTCTCTTATGAGAATCATAATAGGGATAAAAACTTCCGTCATTCCTCCGCATCCGGGCACACAAAAACCCGATAATGCGCCGCACCGCTTCGAGGTAATGCTCGGCCCTCTTCGACGTCCGACACAGTTGCAAAAGACCGTAGCCGACCATTGCCGCGTCGAAGGCGTACACACGTCCGTAGTGAAAACAATAGTTTGGGGACACGTAACGCTTGACCAAATAAAAACGCGTCTTTACTCCCCCGTCTTTGTGGAGCGCGTTTTCGGTCAGCCAATCGGCGGCCAGCTCCGCGTGACGCATCCACCGGCCTTCAGGCTTGAGGCGGTGCAAGAACATGAAGGTGGACAAGGCATAGCCGGTGATTTCCGAGTAGAGGAACGGATATATCTTTTTATCCAGTTCGTACCATGCGGCTACCCCGCCGCGGAGTCGTTTGTCCCGACTCAAATTTTGTATCCCTGAATCCGTCAACCATCGGGACGCTTTTTCAATAGCGCTGCTGATGGTCTGCATTCATTTCCTTGGATCTTTCAATACGCCGGCCTTTCGCAGAAACAAATCCGGCGACGCGGGCAGGCACGCCATAGACCAGCGCATAGTCCGGCACGTCCTTGGTGACTACCGCGCCTGCCCCGACCATGGCGTAGCGCCCAATCGTGACCCCGGGGAGAATACTGGCGTTGGCCCCAACAGAGGCCCCTTTTTTTATGCGCCAGGAAATTTTGGAGAGATCTCGAGTGACATTCGCCCTGGGCAGGCCGTCATTGGCAAAACAGACACTGGGGCCGATAAAGACGTCGTCTTCGACAATGAGATTACGGTATAGCAAGGCCTTATTATGAATGTTGACGCGGTGGCCGATCTTGACACCGCTGTCGATATAAACACCGTTGCCGATCACGCAGTCGCGTCCGACCCGGACACCCTCGCGGATTTGGGCGAACGCCCATACTTTACAACCGCCGCCTATTCTTGCGTCGGCGGCGACAAGGGCCGTTCCATGGATAAAACAGCGCGGCCGGCTCAGACCCAGTTTTTTCTTGCCCATTTGATGTTTTCCTTAAGCCCCCGCTCGATCCCATAAACGGGTCTCCAACGAAAAAGGCGGTGGGCCAGTTGCGCGCCGCAGATGAGTCGGCGCACTTCCGCTTTCCGCTTCCGGACGAGAACGATTGGCGAAGCACTGCCGGTAAATTTCTTGATCATTTGCGCCAACTTCACCATGGTTACGTCATGTCCCGTACCGAAATTGACGGCACGGCCGACGGCGCGCTGATCGGACCCCATAATCAAAAAGGCTTCCACCATGTCTTCGATATAAGTGAAATCACGGCTTTGCCTACCGTCCCCGTAGACCGTCAGCGGCCGACCCTCAAGGGCCAAACGGATAAACTTGGGGATCACATCATAAGTGTGTCTTGGCCCATAGGTATTAAACGGGCGGATGATCGTCACCGGCAAACCATAGGTGCTAAAATAGGAGAACGCCATGCGATCGGCTGCCACCTTGGAGGCCGCGTAAGGAGAGGTAGGATTAAGCGGGTGCGTCTCATCGATCGGCACGTACTGAGCCGTCCCGTAAATTTCGCTGGAAGAGGTGCAAACTACCCGTCGGACCCCACGCATCCCCATCGCGGCGTCCAGGACATTCATGGTTCCGATCAGATTGGACTCCATCACCTCGCGCGGATGGTCGAAAGAATTCGGTACATAGGCATCCGCGGCTAAATGAAAGAGATAGGCCGGCTTGTCTTTGCGGATTAGCGACACGCTGTCGAGACTGGCC
Source organism: Candidatus Omnitrophota bacterium (assembly GCA_023247955.1). GTDB lineage: Bacteria > Omnitrophota > Gorgyraeia > 2-02-FULL-51-18 > 2-02-FULL-51-18 > JACPAX01. Next base: position 1,294 of record JAHFFL010000134.1, on the reverse strand, counting down.
ATATTTCCGGTGATGATATTTTTTAGCTTTTTCTGCACCGGTTGCAGGTGTTTCAGTGTATAAAGCCCTGTCCCGGAAATGGAGTTTCCGCGAATATAAACGGATACCTTTGCCCCCGCGGCAACCAGGCGTTCCGTCAAATGGGATCCCATAAAACCGTCGGCACCGGTGACCAGCACCGATTTTCCTTTCCAAAATGAGTCCACGCGTCATCCCCCGTTAACTTTTAACCTCCGCCAAAGACGGCAGAGACTGGTCTATCCTATCAAAAAAGCCGCTGAATATCTCCCAGAATATGGCGTAGCGGACGAATTCATAATAACTGCTGAGCACCGCGAACAAGAAACCGGCATAACCATCGAGAAAGCCGCCCTGAATAAAATAACGCTGTAAAAAGCGGCCGAGCGGACGCCAAAAAATCGCCGCAGACCGAAAAACGGCGCTCCGCTGATCAAGTGCCTTGGCTTCCAAGACCGCGTACAACGTCAATTTTTGAAAATACCGCCGTGTGTCCGGCGTGGAATAATGCAGCAGCGGTTCTTTTAGCCGGCCCACGTCGCCGTCGACGCGCAGAGACTCGTGCACGACGCCCTCAAAACGCGCCTGTCCTTTCCTGAAAAGTCTTACCGGTGTATCGCGCCCACTGCCTCCGAATCGAAGCCGTTTTCCAAAAATAAAATTGCGGCGGGGCAGTGCGTACGCCGCGAATCCTCCAGAGGCTTTTAGGCGGTGGAGGATCTCCTCTCTGAGAGGCGGTGTCACCACTTCGTCAGCGTCAATCGAAAGAATCCATGTGCCGGTTGCCCGGGAAGCGGCAAAGTTTTTTTGGGAGGTGAAGTCCTTGAAGGGATTTACAAAAACCTTGGCGCCAAATTTCTCAGCGATCGCCACCGTTTGGTCTCGACTGCCCGAATCCACGACGACGATTTCATCGCAAAAAGACAAGGCCCCGAGACATCGTTCAATGTTTCTCTGCTCGTCACGGGTGATCACCACCGCCGAAAGTCCCGGCATCAGACCTGCCCGAAAATAACCCGGTCGGGAACGGACCGCAAAAAACCTTTCTTTCTCAGTCTCGCGCGGCGGCGCAAGGCTTCGGGTAAAAGCGGCAGCGCCTCAAAAAACCCGATCGCAAGCTCAGGTCTGGCCGCTAAAAAAGAATAAAGGAGTCTCCACGGCAACCAGAAAAAAAACTGCACGAGAATGGTTAGATCGCTTAAATTTTTCCACATAAAAAGAAACGTGTTTCTCCAGTTGATCACCAACGTCCGTCTGTGTCCAAACACCCGGTGAA
>JAHFFL010000133.1 GCA_023247955.1 Candidatus Omnitrophota bacterium | reverse complement strand
CAAGCATATCGCTTCCAACGCCGGACAGGCGGGCGAAGTGGTGCTGGAAAAAGTCAAAGAACTGAAAGGCAGCGTGGGCTACAACGCCGAGAAGGACAAGTACGAGGATTTGATCGAAGCCGGTGTCATTGATCCGGCCAAGGTCACGAGAACCGCGCTGCAAAACGCGGCCTCTATTTCCTCGCTTCTTCTCACCACGGAGTCCCTGATTACGGACTTGCCGGAAGAGAGGCCGGCCATGCCCGCGATGCCTCCGGGCGGCGGCATGGGTGGAATGGGCGGAGGGATGTATTAATTAACCGGCAAGCCGGTCCGCCACCTACCTGCCGGCAGGCAGGCAAGACGCGGCGGACCTCGCTTGCGATGAGGTGACTAAAGAACCCGAGTTTGCTACTGCAAGCTCGGGTTTTTTGTTGTCACTTTCACGGCTCTTTTGTTACAATGAAAAGCTCGTTATTCCGGCACCCATAGAGGAGAAAAAATTCCATGGCAAAACACCCGAAGTCAATTTTTTGGCTTTCATTGTTTTTGGTTTTTCTGGCTTCAAACGGCTACGCCGAACCCAAGCGCTTTGAGGGGCGCGGGGAGGTCACCAGCGTCGACCCGGCGTACAGCCGCGTCACGATCAAACACGGGGCGATCAAAGGTTTTTCGGGGGATGCCCAGACCGAGTTTACCGTCTCAAGCCCTGAGCTTTTAAAGCGCATCGAGAAAAGAGACCTCGTGGATTTCACGGTAGTGGATGACAAAGGCGACGTGAAGGTGGAAAAGATCGAAAAAACCGGCCAGGCCCCGCCGCCCGCTAAAATGAAAATGGGGCAGGTGGTGCAAAACGTTCTGATTGGCACCGGGGAAATCGCCAAAGGTGTCACGACCCCCATTGAGCCGGCCCATGAAGTCATGAGCGGCGCGGTAGGGGCGACGACAAGCGCCACCGGGTCTGTTTTGGACAACGTCGACACCGAGGTCAAAAAAGAGTTTTAATCACATAGGAGCCAGTCATGGGGATGTGGTTGGGACGTGGCCGCAAGGCCCGCCGCTGTTATGGTTTTGATGAAATCGCTTTAGTGCCAGGAAATCTCACGATCAACCCGAATGAGGTAGACACGTCCTGGCAGATCGGCGACAAAAAATTTAGAGTGCCGATCATCGCCTCGGCGATGGACGGCGTCGTGGATGTGAGTTTCGCGGTGGCGATGTCGAAGCTCGGAGGAATCGCAGCCCTGAATCTTGAGGGTGTGCAGACGCGTTATGAGAAACCCCAGGAAGTCTTGAGGAAAATCGCGAGCGCCGGTCCCCAGGAAGTGAACGTCCTCCTCCAGCAGATTTATAAACAGCCGATCAAAGAAAAGCTGATCGCCAAGCGTGTCCGGGAAATCAAGAAAAAGGAAGGGGTCGCCTGCGTCTCAAGCATCCCCCAGCGTGCGGAGCGGTTCGGTAAAATCGCCCAGGATGCGGGCTGCGACATTTTTATCGTCCAGGCGACCGTGACCACGGTGCGCCACCTTTCCAGCGAGTACAAGACGCTCGATTTCCATAAATTTTGTAAAATCATGAAAATCCCCGTGATTATCGGGAACTGCGTGACTTACCAGACGACTTTGGAGCTGATGGAAACGGGCGTCAAAGCGCTTTTGATCGGGATCGGGCCGGGCGCGGCGTGCACGACGCGCGGTGTTTTAGGGCTCGGCGTGCCCCAGGTTACTGCAATCTGTGACGCGGCCGCGGCGCGGGATTTTTATTTTAAGAAAAACAGCGTGTACGTGCCGATTATCGCCGACGGCGGTATGTCCACGGGCGGCGATATCTGCAAGGCGTTTGCCTGCGGCGCGGACGCCGTGATGGTGGGGTCGGCCTTCGCCAGAACCAAAGAGGCGCCGGGCGGCGGGACGCACTGGGGCATGGCCACGCCTCATGCCAATCTGCCGCGCGGAACGCGCATCCATGTCGGGACGACGGGAACACTCGAGGAGATCCTCTTTGGGCCGGCGCGTCTTGACGATGGCAGCCAAAATTTAGTCGGCGCCCTGCAAACCTGCATGGGCAATGTCGGCGCGAAGACGATTCGAGAATTGCAGCTCACCGAGCTCATTATCGCGCCATCCATCCGTACTGAAGGGAAGCTTTTTCAGCAAGCCCAGCGCGTCGGAATGGGAAAATAATTTGGGTCTTTCCTCGCTTGAAATAGCACGCAAGGCCAAGCCGCATCACATCCACGCCGTCGCGACCTCCGCCGGGATCCATCTTGACGAGGTGGAGGCCCACGGCAACACCAAAGCCAAGATTTCGCTGAGCGTCTTGGAGCGTCTGGCGACTCGCCCTTACGGCAAACTCATTTGCGTGACCGGCATGACGCCGACCCGCGAAGGCGACGGCAAGACCTGTACCAGCATCGGGCTCACGCAGGCCCTGGGCGTTCTCAAGAAAAAAGTAATGCTTTGCCTGCGGGAACCTTCGCTCGCGCCGATCTTCGGTTATAAAGGGGGCGCCACCGGCGGCGGGTATGCGCAAGTTTTGCCGATGGAGGACATCAACCTTCATTTCACCGGTGACATCCACGCGATAGAGATTGCACACAACCTTTTGGCTGCCGTGCTCGACAACCATATCCATCACGGCAACGCCCTTGGCATCAACCGGGACCGTATTTTTTGGAGAAGGACGCTGGACATCAGCGATAGGCAGCTGCGCGATGTGGTCACGGGACTGTCCAAGGCGAGCAAATTTTCCAAGCACAAAACCGGATTTGATATCACGGCCGCCAGCGAAGTCATGGCGGCGCTTTCGCTGGCGACGTCCGTCCACTCTTTAAAGAATAAATTGTCCAAAATTTCGGTGGCCCTCTCGGAAGACGGGCGTCTGGTCACCGCCAAAGACCTGAAGGCCGCCGGCGCCATGGCGCTGCTGATGAAAGAAACGATCAAGCCCAATCTCGTCCAGACCATGGAAGGCCAGCCGGTTTTTATTCATACGGGCCCGTTTGCCAATGTCTCACACGGCAACAGCAGTCTTATCTCGGCGCTGATGGCGTTGAAGCTGGCGACTTACGTGGTCACCGAATCAGGTTTTGCGTCGGACCTGGGTCTTGAAAAACTTTTTGATATTCTTTGCCGCGAAGGGGGCATCAAGCCGAGCGTCGCGGTGCTTGTGGTGTCACTCAAGGCGCTCAGGTCGCATGCCGGGGAGTTCATCGCTTCTAAAAAATTATCGGATGTTTTTAAAGAGGGCTTTGCCAATGCGGACCGGCATATTCAAAATATTCATAAGTTCGGGATACCGGTGGTCGTCGCGATCAACCGTTTTCCCGATGATGCGGATGACGCGATACGCGCGGTGAAGGATTATTTTCATTCACAGGACATCGAATGTGCGGTGTCCGAAGGCGTGCGTTTAGGCGGCAAGGGGGCAGTCGAACTAGCAGAGAAGGTGCTGAAAGTCCTCGCCGAGAAACCAAGCCAGTTTAAATATCTTTATGACCTGGATCTTTCCGTTGAAGACAAAATACACAAAATCGCGACTGAGCTTTACGGAGCGAGCGGCGTGGTTTATCTAGACCAGGCCAAACAGGATCTAGAGCTTATCCGCCGCCTGAAGCTTGAGAATCTCCCGGTCAATATAGCCAAGACCCCTTACTCTTTTTCGGACGAGCCCCACTTGAAGGGTGCGCCGAGCGGGTGGAAGCTGAAAATCCGCGAGATACGGCCTTACACGGGCGCGGGATTTCTTGTCGCGCTGGCCGGCAAGATGATGCTGATGCCAGGCCTGCCGGAAAAGCCGATGCTGGAGGGAATGGACTTGGGTGACGAC
>JAHFFL010000008.1 GCA_023247955.1 Candidatus Omnitrophota bacterium | reverse complement strand
GAGGATACTTTTCAAGGTTCAAAACTGAGTCTAATTCCAAATCTACATCCAAATCGGGCCAATAAAGATGTTGTTTTGCCGATAAGCGTACTTTTTGAACCTGCGAAACTGTGGCCTTTTTAAACCAAGGAAAATCCTGAAAGCTTAAGAAATACTCCACATCCCTGACCAAAAGCCAAATGCCATGCAGTGAGATCTGCGATACCTCAGCGTTCAAAGTGTTTCTCCCAGGATTTTTTAATTTCATTTTGACGCGCTTCGATAATCTTCTGAACTTGCTTTAATTGTCTGCCGTTAAGGCCTTCACAATGCGCCAACGCAATGATAGGTTCCAACCAAAATTTTGCTTCTCCAGCCGAGCAAGACACATGAACGTGGGGTCGTCTTTCTTCACGAGAAAAAAAGAAAAACCGATATTCTTTATAACGAAATACTGTCGGGCTCATAGACTCATGACTTATTTAACCTTGAAAAAAGCCATTCAATGTGGTTATAGTAAAGCTCCTGCTTAATTTTGCCCTGTGGTGTAATGGTAGCACACCGCCCTTTGGAGGCGTGAGTTCAGGTTCGAGTCCTGACGGGGCAGATTTTTTTAACATTCTAACCTCTGCAAAATCGCTGGTTCGCCCGGTCATGCGACCGGGCCCCGTCATCCAACGGGGCAAGCGCCCCGTCGAATGACGGGGCGAATCCAAACGGGGCAGCTCTTCTTCGCTGCCGCACTTACGTGTCGGCAGCTACGAAGAAGCCTTCCTAGCTTAGTAAGTTGAGACGACAAAAACCTGCCGGCGCCGGTCTTTTCCGAGAAATCGCGCCGCGTCTTCGGCTTGCTTTCTCGAAGCAAAAATTCCAAACACCGTCGAACCGCTGCCGGACATCAAGCTCCCCAAAGCTTCCTGGCCATTGAGCTCTTTTTTCAATTCTAAAATCTCTGTAACTCTTTTATTGAGAGAATGTTCCAGACTATTAACTAAGAGCTTCGAAAGACGTTCGAGCTGCCCTTTTCGAATAGAGTGGCAAAGTATTCTAGCATTGCTTTTCGGAGGTGTCAACTTCGCGCTTCCCCAGCTTGCGTAAGCCTCTTTCGTTAAAATTGAAAACTCGGGCTTCACGAGGCAATGCCATAATTTAATCTTTGGCGCATTCACTTTTCTTAAAATTTCGCCGCGTCCGCGGCCAACCGCAAACGACGTGTCCAAAATAAAAAATGGCACGTCACTGCCGAGCTCCGCGCCCAGCCGCAGAAGCTCTTTTTTGGATAAACGGAGTTTCCAGAGCTGGTTAAGCCCCAGAAGAACTGTGGCGGCGTTGGACGACCCGCCCCCCAGTCCGGCCGCGACTGGAATGCGCTTGTTAATTTCGATCAAAACACCTTTTCTCACCGCGTGTCTCTGCTGCAAAAGTTTTGCGGCGCGCCAGGCAAGATTTGAAGACCCGCCCGGGATTTGGTCTGAGTCTGTCCGCAGGAGAATCGACTTGTCCTTCAAAAGAGACAGCCGTAGTTCATCAAAAAGCGAGATTCTTTCGAAAACCGTCTCGATCTCGTGGGTGCCGTCGCGGCGCCTTCTCAAGACATTGAGGATGAGATTTATTTTGGCCGGAGAGCGGAGCTTCAAAGGATCAGGGAGTGGGCGATGCAGAGGAAGCGCTCGAGGAGTCTTGGGGGACCGTAAAACCGAAAAGCTTGAAGGCCTCTTGGACGGAGCCGGACTCGACGAGATATTTCTCGAGGATTTGGTCGCCGGTGATTTCTTTCTTCTGATAAGCCGTCAAGACCTCCCGACTCAAGACCAGTTTTTGACGGTTGAGATAGTCCTGGATCTCAATCCCGTCAAAAGCCGTAACCTGATAACCCTGCAGCACGTCGTTGACAGTCTTAAGAACGCCGAGCAGGGTTTCCTTGGGCTCGGTGGACTTGAGCGATAAAATCGAGAAACGGAATGTCCTCGTTCCATGCGCCTGATAAAAACTGCCGTCGACGAGGATCACCGGCTGCGCCGCTATCTCTTCCTGCAGTTCCTCTTCCGGGTCCTGCGATTTAGATCCCTTTGAAAAGTTGAACCGGACACGCTGCACGATCTGCTCGGTCAAAAAATTTTCCAGCGTCACTTCCTTCAAAACAAAGGCGTCCGTGCCCGGGGCCACCTTCCCCTGCGCAAACACGGTCCGGCTCATCGACTCTTCCATGCCGAGCGCCTCGGCATTTGCCCGTTTGGTGTCGTCCAGGGAACGGGTGATCGCAAGCTCGTGGCCTTGGTTTTTGTCACGGACAATCACCGTACAAAAATCAAGCGGCAGATCCGTCGAGAGCGCGACGCGCGTGACCGCCTGCATGACCTTTCCCATTTTTTCGTGAACCTCTTTCGGAATTTGGCCGTTGGAGTCGGCGTGAAAATCCACAGCCAGCAAAGCGCCGACTGTTTTCCCGGCGACCCTGGCCTGAACATCAAGCCGGTATTCTTCATGGCAGATATCCTCTATAGCCTTGGGGACCGAGGAAGCCGGATAAGTGTACAGAGGACCGCAGCCAGGAAGTAAGACGAGGAGAAAAAAAACCGTCATTCCCGCGTAAGCGGGAATCAGCCTAAAGAGGATCCTCGATAAGAACGTTCGAGGATGACAACATTCATCCACTCTTTGGAATGTACTTGGCCGTGACACGTGGATTAGACTTTCCATATTCTTTGAATATCGCCTCGATTTCGTCATAATCCAGCTCTTGGCGTTCGACAAGTTCTTTCGCGAAACGCTCAAAGAGGACGTTCTCCTCCTTGAGCAGCTTCTCCACTTCTTTCATGCAGTCCTGAACAATCTGGTGTGTCTCGGCGTTTAATTTTTGTTTGATACTGTCGGAAAGCTGGTCCGGCGGGATGCTGGTGTAATCTCCCAGGGATTCGGATTTTCCCATTCCCAGACGCCAAACCATCGCATGCGCCATGCGCATCGCTTGCTGAAAATCGGACGACACGCCGCTGGAGGTCACGCCAAATTTGATCTTCTCGGCCACATACCCTGCCAGCGCCACCTTGATGTTCGCGAAAAATTCGTCGCGGTTCGTGAAATGTTTCTCCTCCGAGGGCAGGTGATAGACCACGCCGCCTGCGGGGCCGCGCGGGACAATCGATGCCTTAAACACGTCGTCAGTCGGATGCGTCAAATACAAAACGATCAGATGTCCGGTCTCATGGTAGGCCGTCATTTCTTTTTCGGTCTGACTGATCTTGGTGCTGCGCTTCAGACCCAGATCAATCCTCTCCATCGCTTCCGACAAATGGTCCGCCGTCACGCGGTCTTGTTTGGCGCGCGTCGCAATCAGCGCAGACTCCTTGGTGAGATTCGCGATGTCCGCGGGGGTTTTGCCCACTGCCTTGCGGGCAAACCTCGCGACATCGAGACTTTCGTCGACTTTAATCTTCGATAAATAATACTTGAAAAGGTCTTCCCTTTCCTGCAGGTCGGGCTTATCGACGTAAATCTTGCGGTCAAAACGGCCGGGCCGCAGCAGTGCCGGATCCAGGGAGTCTTCGGCGGCGTTCGTCGCGCCGATCACGATCACGTTTTCGACCTTGTCGCCCAAACCATCCATCTCGGCCAGAAGTTGGTTCTGCGTGGAATTCGTTTCTTCGGAACCGCCTCCTATCGCGAACGCGCGGCGGCGGCCGATCGCATCCACTTCATCCAGAAACACGATACAACCCCCATGGGCGTAAGCAAGCCGTCTGGCTTTTTGAAAAAGTTTTCTCACGCGCGAAGCGCCGACACCGACAAACACTTCCACAAACTCGGCGCCCGACATCGAGATAAACGGCATACCGGCTTCGGTTGCGATCGCCTTGGCCAGGTAGGTCTTGCCGCAGCCCGGGGGGCCCATCATCAGCATCCCGCGGATGATGTTCCCGCCGATTTGCTTCACACGGGCATGGTCCTTGATGAGTTCCACGAGCTCTTTGGCTTCGAGCTTAGCCCCTTCCATGCCGATCACGTCCGTCCAATGCACGTCGACGCTTTCGGTTTTAAGCTCTTTTTTCTTGAAGCTCGAGAAACCCTGAGTCAAAAACTTGGCGTACAGCACAACGAAGATCACGGCGCTGATCGTCGATTGAAGACCCAACATCGAGAGCCAGGCCACCATGTAGGAGCGCTGATAGGAATCGATGGAGCCGAGCGCCTGGATAGGCCACCAAAAAATAAAGATGATCCATGCGAGAACGCCGATCTTGACCGAGTGGTTCCACCAGAACAAACGCAGTTTCTTCAAAAACATACACCCCTCCCGCTCAAAAACTTAAATTGCAATTTTAGGGCCTACCGCTCTCTCTTCTTATGTCTATCGCGACGGCGTCTTTTTTTTCTTTTGTGAACCGCCATTTTATGGCGTTTTCTTTTCCTGCCGCAGGGCATCCCGCACCTTCTCCTTTTTTAGAAATTAAACTCGAAATCCCAAACAAATTCCAAATCCAAAACTCAAATAACCGAAACATGAGTTTGGAATTTTGGTCATTAGGATTTTGAATTTGTTTCGTATTTCGGATTTCGTGTTTCGGATTTGCATATCAATAAATCACCTTATTCAACGGATACTCAATAATCCCCTCAGCACCCGCTTCTTTCAGCTTAGGGATGAGGCCGCGGACGATCTTCTCGTCAATAATCGTGTCGACGGCGCTCCATCCTCCCGTCGCAAGACTGGACACCGTGGGATTTTTCATCGCCGGAAGAAGCGCGATCACTCTTTTCAAGTCTTTTTCGCTCACGTTCATCTTAAGCCCGACCTTGGCCTCGGCGTTGATCGCCCCCTGCAAGAGCAGCGCGATGTTCTGCATCTTTTGTTTCTTCCGCGCGTCGGTCCACGCCTTTTTGTTCGTAATAAACTGCGTCGTGGAATGGCACAGCGTCTCGACTATTCGTAGATTGTTGGCCCGGAGCGAAGAGCCCGTCTCGGTAAGCTCGACAATCGCGTCCACAAGGCCGGAGCCCACCTTCACCTCGGTAGCCCCCCAGCTGAACTCAACATCCGCCTTCACACCCTTTTCCTTTAAATACTTCTCCGTGAACCCTTTAAGCTCCGTCGCGATGCGCTTACCCTGCAAGTCTTTCACGGTCTTGATCGGAGAAGCGTTCGGCACCGCGAGCACCCAGCGCACGGGATTCATACCAGTCTTCGCGTAAATGAGTTCGTGCACCCTCACGACGTCGGAGCCGTTTTCCTGGATCCAGTCCTCGCCGGTGATCCCGCAGTCCAGCGCCCCGTCTTCGACGTAGCGCGACATCTCCTGCGCCCGGATCAGCACCGCCTCGATCTCTTCATCGTCCACGTAGGGAAAATAAGAGCGCGAACCGACCGTGACGTTGAAACCCGCCTTTTTGAACATCTTAAAGGTGGCTTCTTGCAGACTGCCTTTGGGCAAACCCAATTTCAGTTTAAACGGAGAATCCGAAGCCACGACAACCTCGCTTTGGTCTTTTTTGTAAAAGGTAATTCATTCAAAATAAATAAGTTGGAAAAAAAATATAAGCCCGCAAAGCAGGCTTATTGTGTGAAAGAAGTATAACACAGTTAAAAAAAGTTGTCAAAACGACTTCCAGCAATCTGGATTAGCGGGTTATTGCCTCTTTTTCCCGGAAGGCCGCTTCCGCAGACTTGGAGACATACCGGCCGACAAAATTAGCAGTCGGGTTGGGACGCACTCCAGAATCTCTTGACGAGGCCAGAAGCGTCTTCGTTGCCGATGGAGCGGCCATGCTGAGAACCCGCGGCGGCGCGATCATATCTTGACTGGCTTTTGACACCGTCGACACGGCGATAAGTTTCGAAGCTTGAGGAGCAGTTGCCGGGACAATCACCGTCGGAACTGTGGCCGCCGGCTTTGGAAGCGGCATCAGCACCGGCGCAACTGCCGTATTTTTGGGCTTTGCGGCCACCACCGTCTTCTGCGACTGTGAAGCCGCTTCACTTTCCACGAGAACCATGTTTTCCGGTCTCACCACAAGATCCAATTTTTCCTTGCTTGTGCTGATTCCATCACTCACCGACAAGACAATCGAATAGGTGCCGCTCTGCCTGATCTTCGGAGTCCATCTAATGGTGTGATTCGCGCGATCAAAACTCGCTCCCGAAGGCAAGCCTTCGGCGGCGTAAGTCAAGGTGTCGCCGTCGAGATCCTTCGCACTGATCTGATAGGTGAACAACGAGCCTCTATTTATCTTCACGCTGGCGGGTAGTGCAGGGCTGAAAACGGGAGGATTCGTAAACAAACCGGCCCTGCCGGTCAGCTGGAGGTCATGTCCGGCCATCGGCCAATCTTTCTTTTTGGAATTGTAGCTCACATCCATTTTGACCAGAAATGCCTTTCCATCGAGGTACTGTTTGTTTGTGGTTGAAGCCGCCATATAAAGCTTATGATCGTCGATCCCCAGATCACCAAAAACGGCTTGATACGCCGTGAACCCCTTAGGATCCAGCCGCGTCGGGTACTTTGCGGTCGGTGAACCGTCGGCATTGAGCGACTGCAGGATGGAGTCCTTTGACGTAAATAGAATCTCCATGGCTTTGTTCCCATTGACATTTGTCACCGCCAGAAATTTCGGGTTCCGCAAATCCCAGCTCAGCGTGACTGGCCATCCGCGCAGTTGGGCGCCGGTGGAATCCCAGCCGTAAATGGCGCCCTCGGTGAACGCAAAAATTTCCAATGTCTTGTCGGCGTCGATGTCGGCAAGGATAGGACTGGGCAAAACCACGGAGAACGGGCCTGCCTCTTTTGGAAACCCGGGTATCGTGGTGCCATCATGGCGGAACGCATGCATCTGGATGGTTCCGTTGGTTTCCGCCGAGCAAACAACGATCTCGAGGTCCCCGTCGCCGTCGAGATCTCCCAAGACCGGGCTGGAAAGCCGCGGCGGAACCGATGGCTTCCTGGGTGCCGGGATCAGGATCGTGCCAAAATCAGAACCGTTGGCGTTGAGAAGGGATATTTTTCCGTCAAAACTCAGCACGATTTCCTGGCCCCTGCCATCGTTGTCAATATCTCCGACGGCAACGCCGCGCACCGCGCGATTGGGCGGGCTTGGCCTTGTCCATAAGGGCGACCCGTTCCCTTTATAGGCGCTGACAGCGTCTTCCTTGGACTTGTCCAGGGGATGAGAAAAAATAATTTCGCAATTGCCGTCTTTGTCCAGATCAGCCAGCAAGGGTTGGCCAACCGCAGGTTGACTGAAAAGAACCGGCCAGCCCTGTTTTATTTTTCCATTGTGATCCAATACGAATACGGCTGAGTGCGTGTCGCCGGCCGGAGGCGCCTGCATTCCTAAAACTATTTCAGGGTAACCGTCCCCATCCACCTCTCCCACCGCAAACGCAGAGTCCGGCAACGAGACATACGGCTTTAAAGAATCGGAAATCCAGAGCAAACGACCATCGGCCCTATAGGCCTCCAAATGCGCATATTCCGGGACCGGTTTATTCAGCCCGATCATGCTGGGGGTCAACTCCACAATCACTTCTTTCTGGCCGTCCTTATCTAAATCCGCAAACTTCGTTGAAAACACATGGTATTTAGGAAATGTTTTTGGCCACTCCGCAGCGGAGGCACTCCATGCAGCGGACAAGGGAAAAAGAAGTTGGAAGGAGACGGCTGCCAAGACAGCCGCCAAAGCCTTTTTTAGAGGGTGCAAAGTTCTGGTCTTTCTCGTTGTTCTCATGCTTTTGTCCTTTATCATATCTAACTATTCATATCCAAAGTATATAATCAATATCTATATTTATCAATACCTATAAAAAAATAATAAAAAGTGTCATTCTGCAGTTAATAGAAACAAAATTAAGTATTATTAATTCGCCTTGCATATCTTTTCCCCCATCGGGTATAATGCCCGAATTCCATGCTAAAACTCCTTCGTCACAAAGGCACTCAAAAAAAGATCTATATCTTCCTGGCCCTGGCGGTAGTCCTTACGTTTGCGGTGTCGGGCGTCATCATCGGCGGAATCGGGGACAAGACCCCCTCCTCCGTCGGAAAAATAGACGGCAAAAAGATCCCGCTTCAGGAATATCTGGCCAGTTACAAGGCCGTGGACCATCAGGCTGCCTGGACCTACGGAGACCGTTACAAACAGCTGCGGCGGGCCATTAACTTCCAGAGCGAGGCCTGGGACCGGCTCCTTCTCCTCTATCACGCTAAAAAGGAAAATATCCGCGTCTCAGACAAGGACGTCGTGGACTGGCTGACTTCGCAGAGCGGTTTTTCCAACAAGGGTGTGTTTGACACGGCCTTTTACAAAAGATATGTGAAAGAGGCTCTCCATATGGATGCCCGGCAGTTCGAGGAGGAAATACGGCAAATGCTCGCGATCCGCAAGATCTCGGAAGGACTGCGCTCGCAAACAAAATTCACGGATGAGGAATTAAAAACCCTTTATGCCAAGGAGAACGCCGAGCACGACATCTCTTACGGAATCGTTTCATGGGAAACCGAAAAAACAGGCGTCCCCACTCCCGACGACAAGGAGCTGGAAAGTTTTTACCCCACCGTGCAATACGATCTCATGGAGCCGGAACGCCTCAAGATGAAGTACCTACAAATCCCCCAAGAACGGGAGGAGGAGCTCAAAGAAGCCTTCACGGCCGGTAAAATCGAGACGATAGAATCGCTCTCGAAGAAATACAATCTCCCTGTCCATGAGACCGGATTTGTTTCAAGGGAAGATCGCGAGATTGCCGAACAGATCCCGCCGTCCATTATCGGATTCTGCTTTTCCATGCCCGAAGGCAAAGAGACGGGCTGGCTAAAAATAGACAAAGGGGCGTTTAAGTTCCTGATCGAGGAAAAGAAACCGGCGCAGGCTCTCGGTTTTCAGGAGGCCAAAGCGAAAGTCAAAGAACTGTGGATAAAGACAAGGGCGTCTGAGGCCGCGGTGAAAAAACTGAACGGATTACGTCAAAAATCGGGAACCGACCTGGACGCTTTACTCAAAAACGCCGGAGTTGCTCAAGTCAAAAAATTAGAAAAATTTAAAAAAGGCGGACAGTTGCCGGATCCGAAGTCTTCTCAGGCGTTCGAAAAGGCGCTTGAATCCCTTAAACCGGGAGAAATCAGCGGGGCCTTTGTGGTGTCTGACGGAGCGGCGATCCTTCGGCTTGACAAGGTTTCCGCGAGCGACGAGAAAAAATTCGCGGAAGAGAAAGAAAGTTTTAAAAACCGTTTGACCGACGAAAAAGTGGAGGCAGCCTTTACCGCCCTGCTTGAGAGATTGCGGGCAAAGCTTACGGTTGATTTGGAAACCATGAAGAAGATCTTCGCTGAATCCTGACTACTGACTACTTAAGTCTTTTTACCTAAAAGGTCCTTCAATTCTTTCATGAAATGATTGATGTCTTTAAATTGCCTGTACACTGAGGCGAAGCGCACGTAGGCGACCTCGTCCAGTTTATGCAGGTGGTCCATCACCAGCTCCCCTACCGTCTGCGCCTTTACTTCCTTGTCGAAGGTTTTCTGGAGCTCCTTTTCCACCTTGTCGACCACCGCCTCGATCTTCTCGATGCTGACCGGCCGTTTTTCGCAGGCCTTGCGAATCCCCGAAATGATTTTGTTGCGGTCGAAAGACTCGCGGCGTCCGTCCTTTTTGATGACCATCAGCGGGATCTCTTCGATATACTCGTAGGTGGTAAACCGCTTCTTGCACTTGATGCATTCGCGGCGGCGACGGACGCTCTTGTCTTCGTTGGAAGAACGGGAATCGATGACCTTATCTTCGATGTGACCGCAAAATGGGCATTTCATACGCTGCCTCTTTTTAAACTTAAAATCCGAAATTCGAAACTCGAAATCCTAAACAAACTCCAAATCCAAAATTCAAATGACCGAAATGCGTGTTTAGAATTTTGATCATTTAAATTTTGAATTTGTTTCGGGTTTCGTGCTTCGGATTTCGAATTTTAACAATTCGGGGTATAGCGGAAACTTGTCGGTGAGACGCTTCACCTTCCCGCGTACTTCCTTGATCTTGTCCTCGGCTGCCGTATCGGATAAGACCTCTCCGATGTAGCCGGCAATCTCTCCCATCTCTTTTTCCTTCATCCCCCGCGTGGTCACGGCGGGAGTCCCAAGGCGGACCCCGCCGGTCTTGAACGGGCTTTGCGTGTCAAACGGGATCGCATTTTTGTTGACGGTGATCGCAGCGCGGTCCAGCGCCTCAGCCGCGTCCTTGCCGGTAAGCCCTTTTTGATTCACATCGACCAGCATCAGGTGATTGTCCGTCCCTCCTGAAACCAGGCGGTAGCTCCTTTCGATCAGCCCGTCCGCCAATGCCTTCGCGTTTTTGACGACCTGGGCCTGATACTCTTTAAACGCCGGCTCAAGCGCCTCTTTCAAGGCCACGGCCTTGCCCGCGATCACGTGCATCAGCGGACCCCCTTGGAGACTGGGGAAAACCTCGGCGTCGATTTTCTTCGCGAATTCCTTTTTGCAGAAAACGAGCCCGCCGCGAGGGCCGCGCAGCGTTTTATGCGTCGTTGTGGTCACGAATTCCGCGTAAGGGACGGGATTCGGGTGAAGCCCCGCGGCGACGAGGCCCGCGATATGCGCCATGTCGACGAAGAAAACGGCGCCTACCTTGTCGCAAATCTTTCGGAACCTCTCAAAGTCGATAATGCGCGGGTAAGCCGAAGCCCCAGCCAGGATCATTTTTGGTTTGTGCTCAAGCGCCAACGACTCGACCTCGGCATAATCGATACGCTCGTCTTTGGGACTCACGCCGTAAGGCACGATCTTGAAAAACTTGCCTGAAAAATTCATCGGATGGCCATGCGTCAAATGGCCGCCGTGCGAGAGATTCATCGCGAGCACCGTGTCTCCCGGCGTGAGCGCCGAAAAATAAACGGCCGCGTTGGCCTGGGAACCGGAATGCGGCTGCACGTTCACATGCTCGGCACCGAAGAGTTTTTTGGCGCGTTCCTGGGCAAGGGTTTCGGCGATATCGACGTATTCGCAACCGCCGTACCAGCGTTTCCCAGGGTACCCCTCGGCATATTTGTTCGTCAGCACCGAGCCGACGGCTTCCATGACCGCCAGACTCGTGAAATTCTCGCTCGCGATAAGCTCGAGGTTGTCGTTCTCCCGGTGCGTCTCTTGGAGTATCGCTTCGTAAATCTCGGGATCTGTCTTTTTCAAAAAACTCATTTGCGCTCCAATTTTTTCTCAATTCCCTTGATTTGATTCACGCGCCGCTTGTGGCGGCCTCCCTCAAAACCCGCTCCCAGCCACGCGCTCACGATGTCTTCGGGATCTCCCAGTAAATGCTCGGAACCCAGCACGAGAACGTTCGCGTCATTATGCTGCCGGGAAAGTACGGCCACGTGCTTGTCGAAACAAATCGCGGCACGGACATCCGAAAGCTTGTTCGCGACAATCGCCATCCCGTTCCCGCTTTTGCAAATCAAAATGCCGAGATCCGCGCGTTTGTCGGAAACGGCCTTCGCCACCTTGTAGGCATAGATCGGGTAATCGCAGGGCTCCGCCGAATGGGTCCCGAAATCAATGGTCTTATACCCTTTGGACGCGACGAATTCTTTAATCTCGGACTTCAGCGTGAAACCGCCGTGGTCCGCCCCAAACGCGATTTTCACCCCACCATCTCTTTTCCCAACTGCTCCACCAGATTTTTGACGCAGTCTCGAATGACCCCAAGCACGTTCCGGTAAAAGTCCTCAGACATCCGTATCGGATCGGGGATGTCCCGCCGGTCCAGCGAATGCCCGCGTGCCGGCGGCGCAAACTGGCCGAGCAAAAAAACTTTTGGGGCCGCGGCAGGCGCAAGACGAAGAATGGCCCGGCGGTGCATCTCTTCCATCACATAAATCTTGTCCGCTTGGCGGGCCATGGCTTCGGTCAGCCGGCGGCTCAGGCAGCCCGAGACATCAACGCCCTCCCGCTGCATCGCCTCTACGGTTTCCTCAGTCGGGGAAAAACCGTCCATCGCGCTGATCCCCGCCGAACCCACCGTGAATTCACCGGGCCGGTTCTCGGTCATCTTGCGGAATAAACCCTCAGCCATCACCGAGCGGCAGCTGTTGCCGGTACATACAAACAAAATGTTCTTCAAAATCTCACTCTCTTAAAATCCGAAATTCGAATATCGAAATACGAAACAAATTTCAAATCTAAAATTCAAATGACCGAAACACACGTTTGGAATTTTGGTCATTGAGATTTTAAATTTGTTTCGTATTTCGTGCTTCGGATTTCGGATTTAACACATTTAATCCTATAGTACTATTTTTTTACCCAACACTTTTTCTTTGGTGTTCTTCTTATATCTCTCGAGCGCTTTTTCCAGGCCGGCGTCTCCGAGCGCAAGTATTCTGGCCGCGAGAAACGCGGCATTCTTCACGCCGGCGGAGCCGACGGCTACCGTCGCGACTGGGGTGCCGGCCGGCATCTGGACCGTGGACAGAAGAGAATCCATGCCTTTAAACGAAGAGGTCTCGACCGGAATTCCTATCACCGGAAGCATCGTATTTGCGGCTGCGACGCCCGCCAAATGCGCCGCCCCGCCGGCGGCGGCGATGATCACCTTAAAACCTTTGGCCTTCGCCGATTTCACGAACGCCGCCGCTTCATCCGGCGTCCGGTGCGCGGACAGCACCCTCGCGACAAAGGGAATCCCGAGCTCGCGGAGCGTGTCGCCGCAGGGTTTGAGAGCTGGCGCGTCCGAATCACTTCCCATAAGAATGACGACCGTAGGTTTCAAATTCTTCTCCTCTCTTACCTTGTAATCTTCGCCGCTTTGTGGCCGATATCTTTTCGGTAATACATCTTATCAAAGAATATCTTATCCACCGCATGATAAGTTTTGGACAACGCTTCGAACATTCCGCGGCCGCAGCCAACCACATTAAGGACCCTCCCGCCCGCAGTCACGAGGTCATTTGCCCGGTGTTTCGTGCCAGCGTGAAAAATATGGATGTCGGAATCTTCTTTAGCGGCGGAAATCCCGACGATCTTCTTTCCGACTTCGTACTCCTCGGGATAGCCCTGGGATGCGATGACGACGCAGACGCAGTCCTCGTCCTTCCATTCGAGCTCCACCTGCGACAATCGCTCGTCCACGGCCGCCAAGAGAAGCTCAAGCAAATCATTTTTCAAGCGCGGCAGTAAAACCTGCGTCTCAGGGTCTCCAAGCCGCACGTTAAACTCAAGCACCTTGAATCCCGATTGCGAAGCAATCGGTCCCGTCGAATGACGGGATGAAACAGGTGGTGGGGTCATCATAATCCCCGCGTACAAAAAACCCTTAAACGGATGCCCGAGCGCGTTGAATTCGCGCACCACCGGCATGAACACCTTTTCTAAAATTTCCTTTTCGACGGCCGGGGTCACGATAGGCGCCGGGGAATAAGCCCCCATGCCGCCGGTGTTTGGCCCGTGGTCGCCCTCAAAAATTCTTTTATGGTCCTGGCTTGAAGCGAACAGACGCACGGTAGTCCCGTCGGTGATCGCGATCACCGACGCCTCTTCGCCCTCGAGGCATTCTTCAATTACCACTTTTTCCCCCGCCTTCCCAAAAACTTTTTTGACCATGTCCCGATGAATGGCCTCCATCGCTTTCGGCATGGACTGCGCGATCACGACACCCTTGCCGCCGGCAAGCCCGTCCACCTTCACAACGATCGGGACTCCCTTTTTCGCCACATAATCCATCGCCTTGTCCGCGGAGGTGAAGACCTCGAATTCGCCGGTTGGGATCGAGAGTTTTTTCATCATTTCTTTGGCGAAGGCCTTGGAACCCTCGAGCTGAGCGGCAAATTTCGTCGGGCCGAAAATCTTGATCCCTTCTTTTTGGAAGCGGTCTGCAATGCCCTCGGTCAGCGGCGCCTCGGGGCCGACGACGACGAGACCAATTGATTCTTTTTTGCAAAATTTCAAAAGCCTTTCCTGGTCTTTGGCCGCCAGGTCGACGATCTGGGCCAATTCCTCCATCCCGGCATTCCCGGGAGCGACATAAAGCCTTTTCAGTTTGGGGCTCTGGGAGAGTTTCCACGCGATCGCGTGCTCCCGTCCTCCGCTTCCTATAATAAGGACTTTCACTGAATCGACACCCCTTCCCCTTTCACAATCTCGCCGATAACCCAGGCGCGCTCCCCGTGTCTCGACAAATGAGAAATGACTCTAAGCGCATTTTTCTTCGGCGTCACCAAGATCATGCCGATACCCATGTTGAAAGTCCGATACATCTCCCTGGACTGTGCCTTCCCGCTTTGCTCTATCCAGCGAAACACCCGGGGAACCGGCCAACTCCCCATATGAATCTTGGCGCCACAGCCCTTGGGCAGCACCCTCGGGATGTTGTCAAAAAATCCGCCGCCGGTGATGTGCGCTAGGGAAAAGATCGGCCCTTTGCGGATCAGAGGCAATACCGCTTTCACGTAAATCTTCGTCGGCCTCAAAATCTCTTCGGCATGGGCCAGGACAAACTCTTCTTTAAATACTTTCCGGACAAACGAAAAACCGTTCGAGTGAATACCGCTCGACGCGATCCCGATAATCGCTTGACCCGGGCTGACCTCGCGGCCGTCGATCACTTTGTCTTCCTCGACGACGCCGACGCAAAAGCCGGCCAAGTCAAAATCACCGCGCGAATAGAGTCCCGGCATCTCGGCGGTCTCTCCGCCGATGAGCGCGCAGCCCGCGGCCTGACAGCCCTTGGCCACGCCCCGCAACACTTCCTTCATCATCTCGGCGTTCAGTTTACCGACTGCGAAATAATCGAGAAAAAAAAGCGGCTCGGCGCCCAGCGTGAGGATATCGTTCACGTTCATCGCGACGAGGTCGATGCCTATCCCCTCGAAACGGCCGGCAACCCTGGCCAATTTAAGCTTCGTGCCCACGCCGTCGGTGGAACTGACCAGGAGCGGCTTTTTGTACCCCGCCGGGATGCGGCAGAGCGCCCCGAAACCGCCGATGCCAGCGACCACCTCCGGCCGCGTCGTCATCCTGGCCAACGGCTTGATGTCCGCGACAAACTCATTGGCCTTGTCGATGTCCACGCCGCTTCGCTTGTAAGTCAAACTTTGTTTAGACATAGTAAAAACCCTTAAATCCGAAATCCGAATATCGAAATTCGAAACAAATCTGAAATCCTAAATTCAAATGCCCCAAACACGGTTTAGAATTTTTGTCATTTGAATTTTGAATTTGTTTCGGATTTCGTGCTTCGGATTTGGGATTTTAACATTTTGCTTCTGCCTTCCGAATTTTCTCAGCGTGGAACTTGTCATTGCCCTCGAAGGGCACCGGGTATTTTCCGCTCCAGCAGGCCGTGCAATAATTTTCCTTGGGAAAATTCACGCAGCCCAGCATCCCCTCCAAAGAAAGATAGCCGACCGAATCGCAGTCAAAATACTTTTTGATCTCATCGGGCGAATATTTATTCGCGATCAGTTCCTCGCGCGTGGGAAAATCAATGCCGTAGGCGCAAGGAAATTTGTGCGGCGGGCAGCTAATGCGGAGATGCACCTCTTTCGCGCCGGCCTGCCTCAGACTTTTCACCCGTATCTTGGACGTGGTGCCGCGCACGATTGAATCGTCGACGATCACGACGCGCTTGCCGGCCAGCACTTCTTTCACGAAATTAAATTTTACACGCACTTTGAAATCGCGCATGCCCTGGCTCGGCTGGATAAACGTCCTGCCGACATAATGGTTGCGGATAATCCCCGCTTCCATCGGGATGCCTGACTCCTGCGAGAAACCCAATGCGGCGGAATTTCCCGAATCGGGCACCGGAATCACGATGTCGGCCTTGAT
>JAHFFL010000007.1 GCA_023247955.1 Candidatus Omnitrophota bacterium | reverse complement strand
CACCCAGTCCACCGC
The DNA here is from genome assembly GCA_023247955.1 of Candidatus Omnitrophota bacterium. Taxonomy (GTDB): domain Bacteria; phylum Omnitrophota; class Gorgyraeia; order 2-02-FULL-51-18; family 2-02-FULL-51-18; genus JACPAX01. The sequence continues at coordinate 15,820 of JAHFFL010000007.1, read as the reverse complement.
GTGTCCCTTTTTTCTTGCCGCCTCGGCTAGATAGCGTCCCATCGTCCCCGTGGAATAATTGGAAAGATAACGCACGGGGTCGAGCGGTTCCCGCGTCGGACCTGCAGCGATGAGAAAACGGAGCTTTTTATTTTTCATTTCAGGGTTTTCTCGACCACGCCGAGAATCGCCGCGTTTTCCGCGAGATGCCCCATCCCCTGGTCACTGCACACGAGGTGCCCGTGAATGGGGTCGACAAACCTCGCGCCGTTGTCCTTAAGACGCTTCACGTTCTCCTGCGTGAAACGGTTTTCCCACATCTTTTCGTTCATCGCCGGCGCGACCACCAGCGGCGCCGTGCTCGCAAGTATCGTGCAGGTCAGCACATCCTCGGCAAATCCATGGGCGAGCTTGGCAATCACGTCCGCCGACGCCGGCGCGATAAGAATCAGGTCCGACTGCTTCGCCAATTCGATGTGAATGGGCTTCACGCGCCCCGGCACAGAAAAAAAATCGTCCACCACCGACGTCCCCGCGAAGCTCTGAAGCGTCAGCGGCGTGATGAAGTGATGCGCGTCGCGCGTCATGACCACCGTGACCGCGTAGCTCTTCTCCCGAAGCTCCGTGAGGAGATCGCAGGCACGGTAGGCCGCTATCGACGCCGTCACTCCCAGCAAAATATTAGATTGCTTCGTCACTTCATTCCTCGCAAGGACATTAACGGTCCAGATGCTCCGCGCGGATGACCGCCTTTAAGACTTCCCGCGCCTTCTGGAGGTCCCGATTCACGATACGGTAGTCGCAGAAATACCGTCCGCCTTTTGTCATGCCGTTCAAATCTCTCATCTCAGTGGTCGCGACACGCAGGCGCCGCGCGATCTCCGCACGGGACTCGGTGCCCCGCTTCTCAAGCCGGCGCCGCAGTTCTTCTTTGGACGGAGGCGCTAAAAATATAAACACCGCGTCCGCCCGCTTGGCCTTCACCTTTTTGGCGCCCTGCACGTCGATCAAAAGCAGGACATCGCGTCCCTGGCGGAGCCGTGCCTCCACTTCTTTTTTGGGTGTGCCGTAAAAGCGGCCAAAGACATTGGCCCATTCAAGAAAACCGTTTCGCCGGCGATTCTTTTGAAATTCTTCTTTCGTGATAAAATAATAATCCCTGCCGTGCACTTCGCCCGGCCGCCGCGGGCGCGTCGTGCAGGATACCGACTGCACAAGATTTTTGTCCTCGCGCAAAAGCCCCTGCGCGAGCGTGGTCTTGCCCGTCCCGGACGAGGCGGAAATCACAAAGAGTTTCCCAACCCTGGCCGATCCGCCAAAATGTCCACCACTAAAGCTTGGGTGGATGCGCCGATCTTCGGTGGCGCACGCGGCGCCTGCCTGCCGGCTAGGCAGGGATTTCGTAAACGCTACGCGTTTACTCAACATTCTGCGCCTGCTCCCTGATTTTTTCTACCGTTCCTTTGATCTGGATCACGTGGTTTGAGATCGAGGCGTCGCTGGATTTGGCGCCCATGGTATTGGACTCGCGCGTCATCTCCTGCGCGATGAAATCGATCTTCCTCCCCACCTCCCCGCTTTCGGAGAGGGTCTTCGCCATCGCCGCGAGATGACTTTTCATGCGCGTGAGTTCCTCCGAGATATCCGAATTCTTGAGATAAAGCGCCACCTCCAGCGTCAGGCGATCCTGATCAATCTTGCCGGGTAAAAATTCCTTTATTTTCGACTCAAGACTTTTTTTATACTCTTTGGTCAGCGCCGGGATTCTCTTCTCGATTCCTCTCAGGGCCTTTTTGATCCCGGCGAGCCGGCCGCGCAGGTCTTTCTCCAGCGCCTTTCCCTCAAGGATCCTTGATTTCCCCAGACTTTCAAGCGCGAGCCCGACAGCCCGGAGAAGCTCCTTGGAAAAAAGCCGGCGCTTGTCGGAAGAAGTGTCTTTGACAAACAAATCCGGCGTCCGCAGCACTTCTCTCAGGATGAGACTGTCGTCCTTGACCGAGAGTTTGAGAAGTTGTTTCAGCCGTGCGATCTTTTGGGAAACTTCTTTCGCGAGATCCTCGTTGAGGAGAAGACGTCCCGAAAATACCGCCGGGTCGGGGCTGGATACAAAGAGACTGGCTTTCCCGCGGCGTATCGAATCGCCGACGGATTTCCGAATCAAGTCTTCAAATTCGCTCAAATGGCCGGGAATCCGGGATGAGACTTCCAAAAACTTATGGTTGACGGTCTTGATCTCGACGCGGATGCATCCTTGCGCGGATTTGAGCTCCGAGCGCCCAAATCCGGTCATGCTCCTAATCACTTCTGTCTTGCGGTAGGGTTTAAGTCCATACCCTTTTCTTTTGTTTGTTTGAAACAGAAATTTCTTTGGTGGGATACAATGTCTCCGAGACGATCTCGTCGGGATCAAACCACAACTTGATCTCACGCTCCGCGTCCGGGGTATTTCCGGAGGCGTGGATCACGTTTTCGTAAATCCCCTTCGTCGTGATTCTCCCAAAAGACCCGCGTATCGTGCCCGGTTCCGCCTCCTCGGGATTGGTGGCACCGCAGATTTTCCGCACCTTCTGGATCGCGTCCTCGCCGTAGTAAACCATCGCCATCACCCGGTTGGTATGATAATGCCCCATGAGATAATTCACGATTTCTTCAAAAAACGGCTTGTCCTTCAGATGGCGGTAATGATCCTCGGCGAGCCCTCTCGACACCGACTTGATTTTCGCGCCGACGATGACGAGCTTGGTTTCGGAAAGACGCGTCAGTACGTTGCCGGTTAAAGACTTTTGCAGACCGTCGGGCTTAATGATCACTAAGGTCGATTCAGCCATATTATCCTTTAAAATCGTGAGACAAAATTCCTAAGAAATTCCCGCTTAAACCTGTAGTCTAGAAAATATTTAATGGGCTGTCAACACTAAACGTGAAAAATCCTAAGCAAGCGGTCTAAATCCTCAGGTGAGTAATATTCAATCTCCAGACGTCCCCGCTTTTTGCCTTGGTGAATACGGACCTTGGTCCCAAACAAATGCTGGAGCCGTTCCTCAAGGTCTCTCAAGCCCGCGTCTTTGGACAAATTCATTTTTGCGGAGCGAGGACGGCGTATCTTTTGAACCAAAAACTCAGACTGGCGCACCGAAAGCCCTTTTTTCACGATCTGCTCGCAAAAAGCGGTTTGCCGTTTGGGGTCTATCAGAGATAAAATCGCTTTTGCATGTCCCAGCGTAATCGAATTTTGAGAAATAAATTCGATCACCTTATCAGGTAAGTTTAGTATTCTGAGTAAGTTAGACACTGATGTTTTGTCTTTCCCCACGCGCTGAGCGATCGCATCCTGTGTAAGTCCAAATTCCTGGGACAGACGCCGGTAGGCCTGCGCCTCTTCGACGGGATTCAGTTCTTCCCTCTGGATATTCTCGATCAGTGCCGTTTCCAAGGCATCGGCGTCCGAGATACGCCTCACAATCGCCGGGATTTCCCCAAGACCCAAATGCTTCACGGCTTTGAATCGCCGCTCACCGGCGATCAGCTCGTATTGTCCGTCTGCCATGCTTCGCACCAGTATTGGCTGAATCACGCCTTTTTCCCGGATGGAATTTGCCAACTCCTCCAATTTTTCCTGGGAAAAATAAACGCGCGGCTGAAAACGACTGGGTTTTATATCAGAAACTTTGAGCTGCTGTACCCGTTCTCTGGCGCCAAGTTCCGTGTCTTGCGGAATAATCGCTTCGAGACCTCTTCCCAATCCTCTTTTTTGCATGCCAATCTCCTTGTTTATAAGTATTTTAATTAGAAATACTTACAGTGTCATTGAGTATTTCTTTTTTTGTAAATTCCTGATTTTGACTAAGAAATTCGGCCGTGAATTCTTTGTATTTTCTGGCCCCTTCCGAATCTTTGTCATACAAAAAGATCGGCTTGCCAAATCCGGGCGCTTCGCTCAGCCGGATATTTCTGGGAATCACGGTCTGATACACTTTATTTCCAAAATGTTTTTTGACTTCGTTAATCACGCCTTGAGTCAAGTTGGTTCTGAAATCCGCCATGGTCATGAGTATTCCTTCGATCTCAAGGAGTTCGTTGAGATTATCCCGGACCAAATGAAGCGTCTTAGTTAGTTGGCCAAGTCCCTCTAACGCGTAGTATTCGCACTGGATAGGAATAATCACCGAATGAGATGCCGTAAGCGCATTGATCGTGAGAAGTCCAAAAGAAGGTGGACAGTCTATAAATATAAATTCATAGGAATAAACCACTTGAGCGAGTACTTTTTTTAATTTAGACTCCCTGCCAAGCACTGAGACAAGCTCAACCTCAAGACCGGATAAATGTTCATTGGCAGGAACAGCGGAGAGTTTTTCTACGCAGCTCGCCCGTAGGATATCGCTCAATTTCACGTCTTCTATCAACGCATGATAGATGGATTTTTGTACGGTCTTTTTATCGATTCCTACGCCGGTAGTGGCGTTGCCTTGGGGGTCCAAATCAATCAGGAGGGACGAATGGCCTTCAAGCGCTAAACAAGAAGCCAGAGATACTGCGGTACTTGTTTTTCCTACTCCACCTTTTTGATTGCAGACAGAAATAATTTTAGCCGCTTGAGCCATTGTGTTCGTATACTAAAAAAATTCTCCGCCAAAGTCAATACTAATTTGATGAATTCGAGGGGTGTAGAAAGTTTCCACGTGGAAACTACGCGCTCTTGCGCGTAGCGCAGGCTTAAGCCTGCGCTACCAAGTTAAGAGCTTAACTTGGTAGCGGTTTTAGATCGGCGGATTTTCTCGATGTGCACGGCAAGAAGCGAAATATCACAAGGCGTGATCCCCGATATTCTCGCCGCCTGGCCTAAGGACGCGGGCTTGGTCTTTTCTAGTTTCTCCAGCGCTTCACGGCCCAGACCTTTGACCTCACGATACACCAGCTGCTCAGGGACTTTCTTTGCCTCGTATTGGCTGAGACGGTCAATCATCGCCATCTCGCGACTCACATAGCCGGAATACTTGATCTCTATCTCGACTTGATTTTCAACCTCTTGGTCTCCAATGGCTTCGTTCAGAATTCCAAGAACGTCCTGGAGCTTCACTTCTGAACGTCTAAGATATTGTTCCATAGAGATTTGCTGATGTTTTATTTTCTTTAAACGGTCTATCCATTGATTTATTTTTTCCTGTTTACGGGAAAATTTCTCAAGCTGTGCGTTGGAAATCAAACCGAGCTCATGACCGTAGCCCAGAAGCCGCTTATCCGCGTTGTCCTGACGCAGAACCAGGCGATGTTCAGCCCTGGAAGTGAACATACGATAGGGCTCCTCAGTCCCATTGGTCACCAAATCATCAATCAGGACTCCGATATAGGCCTCTGATCTGGCGAGCACGAATGGCGCTTTATTTTTTATTTTCAAAACAGCATTGATACCTGCCATCAAACCTTGGCAGGCGGCTTCTTCGTAGCCGGAGGTCCCGTTGATTTGTCCGGCTAAATAAAGATTCTCTATCCTTTTTGCCTCCAAAGTATTCTTCACTTGAGTAGGAGGAAAGAAATCGTATTCAATCGCGTATCCAAACCTCATAAGTTCAGCATTTTCAAGACCTTTTATACTTCTAACGAGTTTTATTTGAACATCTTGTGGAAAACTTGTTGATAAACCTTGAATATACACTTCCTGAGTGTTCCGCCCTTCGGGCTCCAGGAAAAATTGATGTCTTTCTTTATCGGCGAAGCGAACCACTTTATCTTCTATAGACGGACAGTAACGCGGGCCGCGGCTTTGTATTTTTCCGGAATAGAGCGCGGACTTTTGTATATTCTCTCGAATAATCTCCAGCGTTTTTTTGCTGGTGTGTGTGATGTGGCATGGAATTTGGGTTTGCGTGATCTTTTCGGTTTGATAACTGAACGGCACCGGTTCCGTGTCTCCGGTCTGCGCGTCTAGCTCCGAATAATCGATGGAACGGGCGTTTAAGCGGGGAGGAGTACCCGTTTTTAGACGTTTGATTTCAAATCCGAGTTTTTCCAGAGACCCCGACAGCCCGCAAGACGCCTTGTCTCCCGCGCGTCCGCCGCCGAAAGTCACGTCGCCGATATGGATGATCCCGTTTAAAAAAGTCCCGGTAGTGACAATCACGGCCTTGGCGTAATACACCGTTTGTATAGTCGTCACCACGCCCTCGACGGCGCTTCCGCTCACGAGAATTTCCCGCACTTCGCCTTGCTTGAGGTCAAGATTCTCCTGACTCTCCAGCACTTCTTTCATCGCAAACTGATAAGCTTTTTTGTCGCACTGTGCGCGCGGCGCCCACACGGCAGGGCCTTTGCTTTTATTCAGCATGCGAAACTGAATGCCCGTGCGGTCGGTGACCTTGGCCATTTCGCCGCCGAGCGCGTCGATCTCGCGCACGATGTGTCCTTTCGCAATCCCGCCTATCGCGGGGTTGCAGGACATCTGTGCCACTGAATCCAAATTCATCGTGAGCATCAGCGTCTGGGCGCCCATGCGGGCCGAGACAAGCGCGGCCTCGCAGCCAGCGTGTCCGGCGCCGACGACAATCACATCGTATTTTTTATCGGAAACAACCATTGGGACTAAATCAGGTAAGCGTGATCCTCTTCAAATGAAACTGATAAAGGGCCATCAGCAGCGTGTTCGTGAGCCAGTAAAGCACAAGACCTGAGGGCATCCCATAGAAAATAAACCCGAACATGATCGGCATTAGGATCGCCATCATCTTTTGCTGGGATTCCATCGCCGGGTCTTGTCCTTCCATTTTAATCTGCGTGAATTTCTGTTGAATCACCATCGCAGCCACCATGATCAGCGGCAGCACATGGAGATTCTGCCCCAAAAAAGGAAGCGCGAAGGGCAGGGAGACCGCGTCCGGCGACGAGAGGTCCTGCGCCCAGAGGAATCTTGAACCGACAAGAATCACGGACTTGGAGAGCGCCACATAAAGCGCCATAAATACCGGCATCTGCAAGATCATCGGCAGACATCCACCAAACGGATTGACCTTGTGTTTGCGGTAAAGCCCCATCATTTCTTTGTTCAGCTTCTCGGGGTTTTTCTTATGTTGTTCTCTCAACTTATTCATCTGTGGTTGGATGAGTTGCATGCGCTTCATCGAGAGATAACTCACTCGCGTCAGCGGAAACAGCACGACATTGATTAGAAAAGTCAGGAGAATAATCGACAGCCCGTAGTTTCGGCAGACCCGGTGCAATAATTCCAGCGCACCGACAAGAAATCTCCCGATCGCGTCGAGCTTCCCGAAATTGACGAGCGGATCGAGGCCCAGCGGGAGGAGTTCCTCAATGTCATTGGGGCCGATATAGAGGAGAAAATCATGCCGCAAAGAGCCCTTGGGCGGAAGGGTAAGCTCAGGCGACACCAGAGACGCGCGAAAGCGGTGAGACCCCAGACCTTCGACCAGCCCCTTAAAGGCTGCGTCCGATTTTGGCTTGATAAGGATTGAAAAATGCCGGTCCTTGTTGGCTATCCATTCAAGCTTTCCCTGGCTTTCCACGGTTTTTCCCTGTTTTGATTCATTCACATGCTTCAAAATCTTTTTCCCATCCAGCTCCGAATAAAAATTGGCCTCGAGGTACTGTCCGTCTATCGAATGGCGAGGGGGAATGCTCGATCCGGCCAGAAGTTGATACTGAAGCTTTAAGGGTTTGCCGGAAGTGTTTTCAAAAAGGAGCGCCAGTTCTGCCGAGTAGCCGCCGTTCTCAAAAGAATAGATTTTAGTAATCTTCAGCCCCTCGGGCAACACCGCAGAGGCGGTAAGCGTGGTGGTTTGGACGCTCATTTCATAAGTCGCTGCTTGGACGTCCGGAAAACCCGTGCAGTGAACAGCCGTGGGCGCAGCGCTTAAATCATCCAGAGAGAAAAGCTCGATCGGCGAGCCCTGCGTCGCGCCGGGAAAACGGGGAAAACGTATCCGGCGTATCGCGCCAGCCGTGCGATTGAATGCCAGCTCCACCGAGCCGGTTTTGAATGCCATGTCTTCCGCAGGAGAAAAAGGAGCTTTTTCCTGGACGGCCGGGGCATGAGACACCACCGTCTTCGTGGAAAAAGCAGCGACCCTTTGGTGCTTGTAATAATCCGGGTAGAAGTGCTGCAATGCCAGCGGATAAACCGCCAGAAAAAGCAGCGAAAATCCCAGCGTCAAAAAAGTCCTTTTCTCCATCAAAGCACCGCCGGGCTTGCGTCTTTGCCGTCGACTTTACCGGCAGCCGGCAGAGGATCCCAACCGCCCGCGCAAAAAGGATGGCAACGCAAAAGCCGTCGAAGCACTAGGCCTATCGCCTTGAAAAATCCGTACTCCCCAAAGGCCTTGGTCGCGTACACCGAGCAGGTTGGTTCAAACCGGCATAGCCGCAAGTTCATGAAAAAAAATAGTTTAGAAAATAAAAAGACCACGATTAGGGCTAGTCTATTGGGTAAGGATCTCATGGACTGGAGTAAAACAACTGTTTTTTCACATCTTCCAAATTAGGTCGTTTGGGTTTTTTACGCACTGAAAAATAAAGCACTTTCCCGGCGGACTTGAACTCGGGATTTAATCGGACCGCTTCCCGGATCAAGCGCTTGATGCGGTTGCGTTCGGTAGCTAGACGCACAATCTTGCGGGGAACGGAAATAAAAAACACCGGACTCTTCTCAAGATTTTTGACGCCACTTTCAGAAATTCGGAGCGAAAGCCAGGATTCTTCGACAAGCATCACTGCACCGTGACTACGGAATGAGACGCAAACGCCCCTTTCGGCGGCGGCGCCGAATCACCGCGCGCCCGTCTTTGGTGCTCATTCTCTTGCGAAACCCGTGAGTTCTTTTTCTCTTGATATTGGATTTGTTCGTGAGCGTTTTTTTCATAAGGAGTAGGATTATAACACAAGGGTCCGCCCAGTCAAGGCGGAACGCATAAAAAATGAAAATAGTTATTGCAATGACACAGCGTGCTTGCTATAATTCCGTTCGTGATTCGGTCAAAGACCGTTCTGTGGATAACTTGTTGATAATTATTCGATGGGTTTGAGTCAAGACCTTTTTCAGAGTATTTTAAATATAAGTTATTTTAATTAAACTACTTATAAATATTTTAGATTTCTCATAACCCCTTAAAATCAAATTTTGTGAATCCTCTGACTCAAGAAACGGCCGAAACGCTTTGGTCCAGGGCCTTGGACTCTTTGGCCAAAGAATTGAGCCCGCACGTCTGCGATCGTTGGCTGAGACCTATTCAGCCGACACGGCTAACCGACGAAGAGCTTGTACTCGGAGTCCCCGACGAGTTTTTCAAGAGCTGGATAATCGATCATTACGGTAACATGATTTTTCTCGCCTTAAAAGAAACCAGCGGCAAGCCGAACCTCAAATTCAATCTGGAAATCCTAGGTCCTGAAGCGGCTGACCCGAATGTCTCCCAGCCGACCGCTTATAAATCGCCTGTTTCCGCCTTGACGTCGGCGGCCGCTGCGCCCCCCAACTCCAATGAAGTCCATTTAAACAACAAATATACCTTTGATAGCTTTGTCGTCGGCCCTTCCAACCGTTTCGCACACGCCGCGTCGATGGCGGTGGCGGAATCACCGGCCAAGGCCTACAATCCGCTGTTCATTTACGGGCCTGTGGGGCTGGGGAAAACTCATTTAATGCAGGCGATCGGGCATGAGGTATTAAGGAGATCCCCCGCGACCAAAGTGCTCTATATCACCAGCGAAAAATTCACGAACCAGCTCATCAACGCGATCAAGACCGGCACCACTCTCAAATTTAGGGAGAAGTACCGTAGCGTGGACTGCCTCCTGATCGACGACATCCACTTTATCGCCGGCAAGGAAGCCACGATGGAAGAATTTTTCAACACCTTCAATACTCTTTACGATGCCCACAAGCAGATTGTGGTCTCAAGTGACAAGTCGCCTAAGGACATCTCCAACCTTGAAGAGCGGTTGGTGTCCCGTTTTGAGTGGGGACTGGTCACCGATATCCAAGTCCCTGATTATGAGACCCGCACCGCCATTCTGCGCAAAAAAGCGGAGCGCGAAAACCTGCACATCCCTGATTCAGTCACTTCGTTTATCGCCGACCGCATCAAATCCAATATCCGGGAGCTCGAGGGCGCGCTGATCCGCGTCGTCGCCTATTCCAAACTCGTCGGAAAAGAGGTAGATGAAACGGTCGCTTATGAAGTCTTAAAAGATTTGATTGTGGAGACCGAGAAAAAGATCACGGTGGACCTCATCCAGAGAAAAGTCGCTGAGTATTTTGAGATACGCCCGTCGGATATGACGGCCAAACGCCGCTCGCGCAATGTAGTATACCCTAGACATGTCGCGATGTTCTTATCAAGAGAGATGACCGGCCTCTCATTTCCCGAGATCGGTGAACAGTTTGGGGGACGTGATCACACAACGGTTTTACACGCGTACGAGAAAATCAAGAGAGATTTGAAAAAGGACCAGAAATCAAAGTCAGTTGTGGATAAGTTGGCTACTGTAATTAAAAAATGAGGAGGTTGTGGATAAGTAGGTACTTATGCACAAGTTGTTATTCACTTAACCTCTTTTTAAATAGCGAGATATAAGCCAATTCACACAACTCACTCTATTACTACTAAAACTGTTTATCTTATTTAAGAATAATAAATAATAAAAGCGGAGCGGCCCTATGAAACTAAGTGTATCAAAAGACAACCTGTTGCGTGGAATTCAAGCCGTACAAAATGCGGTAAGCACAAAAAACACACTTCCTATTCTCTCACATCTGTTAATTGAAGTGAAGAAACAGGAAATCAGACTCATCGCTACGGACCTGGAAATAGGGGTGTTGGTAAAAGTAGAGGGAGAGATATTGGAAGAGGGAGCAATTACGGTACCCGCCAGAAAATTCAGCGAGATCGTAAAAGAAGTGGACAGCGCAGAACCTATCCATATCTCAGTCAAAAAAGGCCAATCGATCCATATCGAGTCGGGGAGGAGTTTTTTCCGCTTAATGGGGTTATTAAAAGAAGACTTTCCTCAGATCCCGGAATTTCCCCCTCAAACCAAAGGATCTGATTTGGTAAAGCTCCCTCAAAAAATATTAAAATATATGATACAACTAACGGCGTTTGCAATGAGCCATGATGAGACGCGTTATGTGTTGAATGGCATCCTTTTTAGTTTTAAAGACAAGGGACTCCGGCTTGTTGCGACGGACGGTAGACGGCTGGCGCTGGTGGAAAAGGCCATTCCGGAACTGGGAAATCTTCATAAGGATGTGATTGTGCCGATGAAGACTATTCAGGAACTCGGTAGGAATTTAGGGGAAGAGGGGGATGTAATTTTTTATTTTAAAGAAAATCAGCTGCAAATAAATCTTAACCCTATCACCATCATCTCCCGGTTGATTGAAGGGGAATATCCGAATTATGAACAGGTAATCCCCAAGAAAATAAAAGAAGAACTCCGTATCAACACGCAGGAATTTTTGCAGGCCGCGCGGAGAGCGAATATTCTGACGAGCCAGGATTCCCAGTCCATTAAAATTAATATTTTAAAGGACAAAATGATCATCACAAAAAATACGCCTGAACTGGGGGAAGCCAGGGAAGAAATCGGCGTGGACTATAAAGGGGGAGAGCTCACGATCGGTTTTAATCCGGGGTTTTTAATTGATGTGTTGAGAAATGTCCCCGAGCCGGATGTGCAGTTTGGTTTTATAGATCCCGAAAAGCCCGCCGTGATTAAAAGCGGCGATGACTACACCTATATTGTGCTGCCGATGCAAGTGACATGAAAGGTCCGTCGGGCAAAATCACGCCCATCAGCGTGATTGTCCACAGTGTTTTCTCCCGTATTGAAAGCGAGAAGAATCTTTCCAAGGAGGCAATCGAGTTTTTGTGGCGCACAGTGTGCGGAGAAGCAGCTTTCAAGCATTCCCGCCCCGTCGCCTTAAAAAAAGGGATTTTTGCGGTGTCGGTGGACAGCTCCGGATGGATGCAGGAGCTGTCGCTGCGCAAAAGAGGGCTTTTAAAAGCATTGAAAAGAGAACTAGGAAAAGATAGAATTGCTGAAATTCATTTCAAAATAGGGGAGTTTTGACTCCACCGGTATGGCCAAGATAAAAGAAAAACAAGACGAGGTCGTTAAAGACGGCGCCTCTTACGACGCGAAGAACATCCAAGTCCTCGAGGGGATGGAGGCGGTGCGCAAGCGCCCCGCGATGTACATCGGGGACGTCAGCACCCGTGGCCTTCATCACCTGGTGTACGAGGTGGTGGATAACTCGGTAGACGAGGTGCTGGGCGGTTTTGCCGACCGCATCGATGTCGTGGTGCTCCCAAACAACAGCGTGTCCGTCACCGACAACGGGCGCGGCATTCCCGTGGACATCCACAAGGGCGAGAAAAAACCGGCGGTGGAAGTCGTTCTCACGATGCTTCACGCCGGCGGCAAGTTCGACAAAAAAACTTACAAGGTTTCCGGCGGTTTGCACGGCGTGGGGGTGAGTTGTGTCAACGCACTCTCGGAGTGGCTGGAGGTCGAGGTCAAGCGCGACGGCAAAGTGTATCACATGCGCTTTGAGCGCGGCAAGACCATGGGCAAACTCACGGTGATCGGCAAGACCAAATCAGCCGGCACCAAGGTCACTTTCAAGGCCGACAAAGAAATTTTTCATATTCCTATCGAGTACAACCACGACATCCTTGCCAACCGTCTGAGGGAGCTGGCGTTCCTCAACAAGGGGCTCACGATCACGTTGAAGGATGAGCGCGCCGGCAAGGAAAAGGAAGCGGAGTTTCGCTTCACCGGTGGCATCGTGTCGTTTGTGCAGGAGCTCAACAAAAATAAAAACCCCCTGCACCCCAAGGTAATTTATTTTTCCGGAGAGAAAGACCACATCCAGGTGGAAATCTCGATGCAGTACAACGACGGTTACGCGGAGAATATCTTCAGCTTCGTGAACAATATCAACACAACCGAAGGTGGCACACATCTCAGCGGGTTCAAAGCGGCCCTGACGCGCTGCGTGAATCAGTACTGCAAGGGGAAGAATATCATCAAGGACGATACCAGCGTCCAGGGAGATGATATCCGCGAAGGACTGACGGCCGTCATCAGCTGCAAAGTTCCCAATCCGCAGTTTGAAGGACAAACCAAGACCAAACTGGGCAACAGTGAAGTAGAGGGCCTCGTCGAGTCCATCGTGAACGAGGGGCTGGGAAAGTTCTTCGAGGAAAATTCCCCGGTCGCCAATAAGATCATCGAAAAAGCCGTATTGGCGGCGAAGGCACGCGAAGCCGCCAGAAAAGCGCGCGAGCTGACGCGGCGCAAGGGCGCTTTGGAGAGTGGTTCACTTCCGGGCAAGCTCGCCGATTGCCAGGAAAACGACGCCGCGCTCTGCGAGCTGTATCTGGTCGAGGGAGACTCTGCCGGTGGCTCGGCCAAGCAAGGCCGCGACCGGCGCTTTCAGGCGATTCTCCCGCTCAAGGGAAAGATTTTGAATGTCGAGAAGGCGCGATTGCATAAAGTACTGTCCAATGAGGAAATTTGTACCATTATCAACGCGTTGGGCACTGGCATCGGAGAGGAATTCAATCTTGATAAGTTGCGCTATCACAAAATACTCATCATGTGCGATGCCGACGTGGACGGCAGTCATATCCGGACGCTTCTTTTGACCTTCTTTTTTCGGCAGATGCATGCGTTGATAGAGAAAGGCCATGTTTATATTGCCCAGCCCCCGCTTTACAAAATCAAACGTGGCAAGCGGGAAGAGTACATTGAGACCGAAGAAGACATGAGCGAGCTTTTGCTCGAGTTGGGCAGCGAAGGCGTGACTGTGGTGCGAATGAAAGACAAAGAGAAGATTGTCGATAAGAAGCTCATGGATCTGCTCAAGCATCTCGTTTCCATGGATAAGCTGTCCGTAGGAATTAAGAAACGTGGAGTAGATTTACTATCTTATCTTAGTTTTATTGATAAGAAGACCAAAAAACTACCATATTATAGGGTAAAAGTGGAGGGAAAAGACCAGTTTTTATTTAACGACGATGAGCTGGCGGCGGTCATTAAAAAGTACGAGAAATGGAAGGGCAAGGAAGTGGATTTGGACGACGCCGAAAAAGACGGAAAAAACGCCATCCGAAAGGAATTGGATCTTATCGAATTTTATGAGGCGGACGAACTGGCAGATACCGTAAAGAGTATTGAAAAGTTAGGGGTGGACATAGAGGATTACGAGGCCATCGCGGCCAAGAAGGAAAGCAAAGCTTCCTCCAAAGCCCCCAAATCCAAAGAAGTTTTTCAAAAAAGCATGCTTTATAAAATAGAACGTAAGGACGAAGAGCCGGTTTACCTGCAGAATCTTTCAGAAGTGCTTCGGTATGTGCAAACCGATGGCAAAAAGGGGCTTTTGATGCAACGTTACAAGGGCTTGGGGGAAATGAATCCCGAACAGCTCTGGGAAACCACGATGGATCCCGAAAAACGGACGGTGTTGAAAGTCACGCTGGAGGACGCTGTGGAAGCGGACGAGACATTCACGACACTGATGGGCGATGAGGTAGAACCGCGCCGCGAGTTTATCCATAAATACGCCCGAGAAGTCAGAAACCTGGATATTTAAAGATGGCGGAAAAAGCCCAAGACAAATCCTATACGCGTAACGAAAAGGTAGTTCCTGTTTTCATTGAGCAGGAGATGAAGACATCTTATCTCAACTACGCGATGAGCGTGATCGTCGGGCGCGCGCTTCCCGATGTGCGGGATGGGCTGAAGCCCGTGCACCGGCGCATCCTCTTCGCGATGAAAGAGCTGGGGTTGGACCACAGCAAGCCCTACAAAAAATCCGCGCGCATCGTCGGCGAAGTGCTCGGCAAATATCACCCCCACGGCGACACGGCCGTGTACGACACGCTGGTGCGCATGGTACAGGATTTTTCTCTGCGTTATCCGCTGGTCGACGGCCAGGGCAATTTCGGCTCGGTGGATGGGGACTCGGCAGCGGCCATGCGTTATACCGAGGCGCGTCTGGCAGCCATCACCGACGAGATTTTAAGCGACATCGACAAAGACACCGTCAATTTCGCGCCCAACTTTGACGAGACGCTCGAAGAGCCGACGCTTTTGCCGGCCACACTTCCCAATCTTTTATGCAACGGCTCGAGCGGCATCGCGGTAGGCATGGCGACGAATATTCCTCCGCACAATTTGACCGAGGTGGCCGACGCGATCGCGGCCCAGCTCGATAATCCGGAGATCACGACCAAGGAGCTCATGAAATTCGTGAAGGGCCCGGATTTTCCCACCGGCGCCATCATCTGCGGCGCCGAGGGAATCAAGTCCGCCTATGACACCGGACGCGGGCTTCTCAAAATACGCGCGAAAGCGGGGATTGAGGAGTTAAAAAACGGCAAACAGGCCATCATCATCAGCGAGATTCCCTATCAGGTCAACAAATCCAACCTAATCGAGGGCATCGCGGACCTGGTCAACGAAAAAAAGATCGAGGGGATCTCCGATGTGCGCGACGAGTCCGACAAGGACGGCATGCGCCTGGTGATCGAGCTGAAGCGCGACGCCAACGCGCAGGTGGTGCTGAACCAGCTTTTCAAACACACGCAGATGCAAACCACTTTTGGCGTGATTTTCCTGGCGCTCGTGGACGGCAGCCCGCGCGTCCTGAAGCTCAAGGAAATCATCAGCGAATACATCCGCCACCGCCGCGAGATCGTCATCCGCCGTACGAAATTTGATCTCGAGAAGGCCAAGGCGCGCGCCCATATCGTCGAAGGACTGATGAAAGCCGTCGACATTCTCGACAAGGTGATCAAGACGATACGCAAATCCAAAAACCCGC
>JAHFFL010000132.1 GCA_023247955.1 Candidatus Omnitrophota bacterium | reverse complement strand
CTCCAAGGTCAATCCTGAGGGAAGCGTCGTCATTCAGAAGTACATCGGCGGAAAGGACCCGGTCTTGAACGCTCCGAAGGGCCTGGCGATCGTGGGAAAGAATGTGTTCGTTGCCGACATCGACACCGTGAAGGGTTTTGATAAAACGACTGGCAAGCCCACGGTGCTTGTCGATCTGTCGAAATTGGGCGCCCAGTTCCTGAATGACATCGCCGCCGATTCGTTCGGCGTGATGTTCGTGAGCGATACGATGACCAACCAGATATTCAAGATTGACCCCGCGAAAAATTATGACGCTATTCTATTTCATCAAGGCAAAGAACTGGGCTCTCCGAACGGGCTGGCCGTCAATCCAAAGAATAAACATCTCCTGGTGGTGACGCTGGGAAGCGGTGAGCTCTTGGAAATCGACAATCTAGGCAAAATCCACGCCTTAAAACGGGGGTTAAAGACGCTCGACGGGATTGATTACGACAGTCACGGCAATCTTTATATTGCCTCCTTTGAAAGAGGGGAGGTGTACCGGATCGCCAATCTCGGCAGAGGAGCCCTTACGACGGAGGCAAGCGGTCTGCAAACCCCCGCGGATATTTCCTATGACCGTAAAAAAGATGAGCTTCTCATCCCGTCTTTCAAAGGCAACACAATATCCTCTCTCTCAGAAGAAATCCTGAGAAGACCCTGATTAATAATTCCTGAAGAAGAAAAACCAAATCAAGCCAAACAACGGAAGCAGGACGGGGACGCTATATTTGAAGAAATACCCAAAAAAGCTGGGCGTCTTCGCCTTTTGCTGATCGGCGATGGACTTCACGAGAAAGTTCGGGCCGTTTCCGATATAAGTCACGGCACCGAAGAATACCGAACCCAGACTGATTGCCCGGAGGTAGACCGCATGGTGGGCGATCAGCGTCGGGATCTGATCTTGTGGGGCGGTATTGGGGTTTAGAAGCAGGCCGAAGGAAGCGCTGAGGAAATTAAGATAAGTGGGTGCGTTGTCCAACACGCCGGAGAGAGCACCGCTCATCCAAAAGAACTGCCCGGGACTGCGGATGCCAAGCACTCCGGCGTTGTGCTCCAGCCACTCCAGCGCCGGGATCATGGTGGCGAATATTCCGGCAAAAAGGATAGCGACTTCTTTGATCGGGCCGAAATTAAAATCGTTGCTCTCGTGCACATTTCTCGGCGTCGTTTTGTAGGAAAGAACCGCTGCCAGGATCATGAGGCCTTCCCTCAGAAATGGCGGATGATTGATAAACACCGAGCCAAGGATTAAAAGGAGAAAGAACACGTTGTGGATGCCGGAAAATATCCACTGTTCCTCGCCTGCCGTTTCGCGCTTTCTTACGGAAAGCGGCGCCTTCCTGAAATTTAACGTATCTAAAAGATAAAAAATCACTAAAAGCCACGCGACCGCGATGACCCAGGCCGGCCAGACGTTTTTGACCACCCAAAAAAACGGGACGCCTTTCAAATAACCCAGAAACAGCGGCGGATCACCGATCGGTGTGAGCGCGCCGCCGATATTGCTGACCGCGAAGATAAAAAAGACGACGTGATGGGCCGTGAGCCGGTATTTGTTCATGCGCAGCCACGGGCGCACCATCACCATCGAGGCCCCGGTGGTGCCGAGGAAATTGGCGAGTACCGCACTGACCAGGAGAAACACGCAGTTTTCCATCGGCGTGGATTCTCCTTTCACCTTGATGTGTATTCCTCCGGCGACCGTGAAGAGAGACCCGATCAGACAGATGAAGCTGAAGTACTCAACGGAGGTGTGAAAAAGACTCGAGGTATTTTTCAACCCGAAGAGGTAATGGAGAATAACAACGGCTCCGAGGCCGAGCGAAAGTAGGGGGTAATTTTTTTCCCACCAGTGTTTGCGTGCGAGCGGCAGCACCGCGATACAAACCAGAAGCAGGATGAACGGCAGTGTCCAGACAAGTCCGGTGAACATCAGTGAAGCGGTCCTCCACTAATGGCTTGCTGGGCAAAGCTGATCAGGGCGTTCGGGAAAATACCCAAAAATACGATCAAAAGACACAAGCACAACCCAACCAGTTTCATCGGGAGCGTAAGGGCAAACGGGGCGCTGTTTTTTTTCGGCTTCTCGAGGTAGGCGTGCTTCACCAGCGTCAAATAGTAAAACAAGGAAACCACGCTGTTGAGCACAGCCCACAATACCAGAAACCAGTGGCCCTGGTTCATGGCGGCCGAGAAGAGTATCCATTTTCCCGTAAACCCGACCAGCGGCGGAATGCCGGCCAGTGAAAGCAGGCTGAGAAGAAGTACCAGCGCCAGAAAAGGCGAGCGCTCGGCCAAACCGTCGAAATGCGACAACTGCGGATTATCCTGGCCGCAGTCGTCAGCCACTTGGCACACCACAAAGAACGCCGCCGCGTTCATCAGGATGTAGCCGAACGCATAAAAGACCACCGAGGAAAACCCCTCGCCGCTGGCCGCGAGCAGCCCCACCACAATATAACCGGCCTGGGCGATGCTCGAATAAGCGAGCAGGCGCTTGACGTCCTGCTGCCACAGCGCGACGCAATTTCCCAGCGTCATGGAGACAAACGCCAAGAACGCAAGCGCCGAAATAAACCCGCCAAAAGGCGGAAGCATCATGAAAAACCGCGCGAGTATCGCGACAGCCGCCGCTTTGGACGCGGTCGCGATGAAGCCCGTGACGGGAGTCGCCGCGCTTTCGTAGACGTCCGGCGTCCAGAAGTGCAGAGGAAATACCGAGAGTTTGAAGAGAAATGAAAACGTCACGAATAACATTCCCAAAAGGGAAGCCGGCGACGCGATCAGCCCCGAGGTATTTTTGGCGATCTCAACAAGCGAAGTGCTTCCTGCGGCTCCCGCGAGGAGACTGGCGCCCCACAAAAACACGCCGCTCGCGGCCGCTCCGAAGAACAGGTATTTGATCCCTGCCTCCGAATCGCGGGCTTTGTTTTTAAAGGCCGAAAGAAGGTAAAGCGAATAAGAGGAGAGCTCGAGAGACACATACAACGTCAGGATATCCACGGCGCTGGTCATCATCATCATTCCGAGCGTCGCTGAGCAGAGGAAAAAATAATACTCGGCCCGCCGGTTTTCCGGAATTCCCCGGAATGCGCGGGAAGAAAACAGTGTCAAAAGTAAAGCGCCCGCAAGCGCCAGTTTGAATCCCTGTGAAAAAAGATCGACCTTGTACGTCGAGAAAAAGAGGATGCCCGAAAATCCAAGTGCCCATGCCGCGCCGGCCACGACGGTCGCGCCTCCGGCCACCGCAAACGGATGAGCGATTTTCGCGGCGAATTCTTTTTTGGCCAGCATCAGCCACAGAAAAAGGATGCCTAGCACTAGAAGAAGCGTCTCGGGAAACAGCAATGGCAGAAGGTTCATTTAAGCCCCAAGCAAAGTTTTAGTGGAGAGCGAAATCCACTGGATGAGGACTTGCGGAAAGATGCCGAAATACAAAAGACAACCCACCAGCACCGCGCGCGGGACAAACTGAAGAAGACCCACATCCTCCAAGTGCGCGGCCTTTTCATGGAGAGGGCCGTAAAACACCTTTTGCACGGCGGTAAGGACGTAGTAGCATGTGATCAGAAGCGCTACGATCGACGTGATTCCTATCCACGGGTAAACGCTCACGGCAGCGATGGTGACCAAAAGCTCCGCGACAAAACTTCCCATGCCCGGCAGTCCCAGCCCGCATAATCCCGCGATGATGAAGAAAGCGGAGATTTTGGGTGCCTGTTTCGAGAGGCCGCCGAGCTCATCCAGCATGCGGGTGTGGCAGCCGTCGTAGATGAAGCCCACGCAGGCGAAGAAAAGCGCGGTCATGATGCCGTGCGAAAACATTTGAAACACGGCGCCGTTGAAG
>JAHFFL010000131.1 GCA_023247955.1 Candidatus Omnitrophota bacterium | reverse complement strand
GAAGTACAAATGGAACCCATGAACGTCAACATCACCGGTGTTGAAGGCGACGAGAGTCACCACTCGATGTGCGTTCTGGTGAGCAGTTTAGGCCGGGACTCGGTTTCTAGGTTGTCCGGCGAGCCTAAGGACGCTCGGTTGCGCGTGAGAAAGTTTTTAGAACAAAAGAAATTTGTAGAAAGCAAAGAGGACAGGGAATTTGTTGAAGAAACTTTAAGCCGACTCAACACTCTGCACCTGACCATGCTCATCTCGTATTTGCATGAGCAAGCGGAACAGAACAAAGTGACCCAATTGTCCCTGGACCGCCAACTGACACCGGAGGCGTTGACGCGTTGGATTGACGGAGGTTTTGGAGATAGTCATGAGCAGCCGCATGTTTCTGTCGTCATCACCCCATTGGGGGAAAAGTTGGTCCTTGACCAGCCGGAAAGAGAGGGAGAAAGACATTTGGCGATTGCTCCCCATGGAGCGCGGCCGGTAGGGCCCGTCGTGGCTGCCACGATACAGATGACGGAGAAAACCCGTAGTGGACTCACCACACGGCAGTTTGAAACCGTGCTCGACGCCTTGGTGGATGCCCAGCAGTTTGAACAGCAAAACAGTCCTGGACTGAGGATTACGGAAATAAGCGTCGACGGTGATTTGGATAGTCCGACTTTATTCGCTTGGGCCCAAAATAACCGCCAGCATGAAAACGTGGAAACAAGCGTTCAAGGCCAGACTTTGGAGGTCTTGATTCCTGACGGGGTTTTGAGACTTTCGCCGCTTGGCCGAGGATCCCGCGAGGCATCTCAAGCGGTCACTCCAGTCATTAAGACATCGGCCGGCCAGCGCCCGGCGAAAAAAACTTTGGTAGTCAAGACCGATAATCCCCTCGACATCTGGATGATTGCAATGGAGAGCGGACTTTTGAGATTCACGGGTGGCGACGGGCGGCAGGTGCAACTGCCGAAATCCGGCGGTGAGTTTGATTATGTGGGATATCTTTCGAGAGCCGAGGCGAAGCGGGGGCATCGCGTCGTGGTTGTGACGCCCAATTTTCATCATACGGTGAGGGAAGAAGACGGCGCGAAGCGGGTGATCCGCGGGCTTGAGATTCCGGTCAGCCGTGGCCGGGTCAAGATCGACGTGTTGGAATTCGAGAGGGACGGCGTGGTTTATTATCTCCTTGAGGACCCTTCGAAGGTCTTCTTCCAAGGCGTGGATGATAAAGACTCAGCCAAGGGCCTTTACCGCGATCCCGATGGTCTGCGTAGCATCATCGAGTCAGTCATTCTTTCCAAAGCACCGTTTCTTATCGCACAGACGCTTGGGAAGAACGTGGATATTCTCCACGCCAATGACGGACAGGCAGGGCTTGTGCCGATCTACGCGCGCACGATCTTCAAAGATAAATTCGGAAAAGCGGGCACGGTCTTCATTTCGCATAACATGGCGATTTCCAAAAAAATCACCAACGGCTATCTTTTGCTGAGTCCAGACGATCCTATGGTTCAACAATTGATGCATGCCGGCGTGCTGGTGCCAAGCGCCAACCTGATCTCTTTGGGGACGCGGGGCGTCGCGGTTTTGGTGGTCCCGGACAACCATCCGGATCCATCAGCGAACCTTCTTGGCCTGGGTATCGATACGATAAGGGACGCGGCAAACGGCATCGAGTATTACGCCGGGCCGACCACCGGGCACAAGGTCGCGCTGGCCAAGGGAGTGCAGGTCAATCCCGATACGGTCATGGTGACTGTGAGCGATGGGAACCGAGAGGAACTTTTGTTGTCGGAGCATCAAGGGGGCACGGCGTATGGTTTGGACGGCATGACCCGGCGCCTTCAAGGTGAAGGC
Organism: Candidatus Omnitrophota bacterium; assembly: GCA_023247955.1. Classification (GTDB taxonomy): domain Bacteria; phylum Omnitrophota; class Gorgyraeia; order 2-02-FULL-51-18; family 2-02-FULL-51-18; genus JACPAX01. The sequence continues at coordinate 2,032 of JAHFFL010000131.1, read as the reverse complement.
CGACTCGTCGCGGTCTACAACGGAGGCGCGAACGATCCTTCAGACGATCCGGCGCTTACCGGGGACTATATGAATTTCTCGACGGACACTGTGCTTCAGGCCCACCCACACAATAAAGCCGCGTTCTTTAGGCAGATCGCCGGGCGGAGAGATTTGAGCCCGAAGCTCACGGTTTATGGCGGCGACTTCAGCGGCGTGCCGGAGGCTGAATTTGGAAATGACTTCGTGATCGGCTGCGTTTCCCGGATTACGGAGGAAAAGGGGCATGCGGATATCGATGAAGCGCTTTTGGAGCGTTTGCGTCAGGCGCGAGGTCCGGGCGGCCAAAAATACCGGCTCGTGGTGATGGGATCAGCTCAGCAAGGGGATGCGGAAGGGATGCGTCTTCAGGGAGAATTGATACGCCTCGCCCAAAAATACCCGGATGTTTTCACTTTCATCAAAGGTTACGAAGAGACTATGGCCCAGCGCGTGTACGCATCGGTGGATCTCTTTTTGACGCTTCCACGCTCAGCGCCCGCGGAAATCGCGCCGATGATCGCCAACCGTTTTGGCACGCCGGTCCTGGCGTCTTACGTCGGGGGCTTGCGCGATTTTTACGAGCCGCGGTATGGCGGCGTCGGATTTCCTGTCGCAAGATATTTTCCTCCAGGATACTATCCCCACTATGGAGACTATTTGCAAAAAGAGGGAGAGAGAAAGCTTGAGATTGCCAAGAAAATCGACGGCGCGGGGTGGGTCTATTGGAATCGGAGGTCCATATGGAACCAAATGATGGTGTGGGCGACGCAGTTTAACGATTCCTGGGACAACCGGGTTTTGGAATACGAAGAAAAAGTTTACGGACCGGCCTTGGCGCGTGTCCGCGGCGGCGATCGTGGGGCGACAGCTATTGAGGAGGGTGTGCCTCAAGAGTTCAGGCCGGAAATCGGCCTGATCATGCTATTGCGCCATTACGGGGAACTCGGTGGCTCGGCCGTCACGTGGAAGACAAACAACGACGGAGCGTGGATAATGCCGGAGGAAAGCCGGAAAAAAGCGGGATTGGCACGGACGAGCACTCTACTTCCGTGGGAGGGGGAAGGAATAAGGGGCGACCTCCCCTACCGGAGATCGGCGGAATTGCTGCTGGTGCTGATCGGCACGCTTCGCGAATGGAACCGGCGGGATTATGAGGCCTATCTGGAAATTGCCGGTTCCGCTTTCAACAACCCGGGCGATAACTCCGACGCAGACATCTTTAGTCTGAATCTTTTGCGCCGTGGCGGTCTGGAGATCGCCGAGAAAGATAGGACAAATGTGTTTTTGAAATTTCAAGAGCTCGCCCACCGCTGGGGGGCTTTGGATGTGGAAGGGTTTAAGTCGAGAGCGGATCTTATTTCGATAGCCGGAGGGCCTAGTTTCGGCGCTCAAAAAGGTCGTGAACAGAAATCTCTTGTGGAACTTGCCGGTATATTCGAGAAAAAGTTTTATGGCCCCTGGAGGGAGTGGGCCGAGCGGCACGGGTTGTCGGATGACGTCAAGATGCTGGACAACTACCTGGCGGGGCTCAAGGACGAGCTCGAAGGAATTTATGGACGCGGGTATCTGGAAACCTACGGTCTTCGGTTTGCTTCTGCGAATAACCTCATCAGCTACGCGGGCATTTCGTATTCAAACCCCGCCGGTCTCGCGGCGGTGTGGGCGGCTGATTACACAAGGAATCGATTGGAGCAAACAGAGTCTGCCTCGCAAGCCCGCTTGGCGGTTGCTCCTCCAGGCGAAGCGGCTGAGCCTCTTGTCCCTGCAATTCGCGTAGGCGTGGTAGCAGGCGACACGCAGGCATTTAGACAAGCCGAACAGAATTTGAAGGCGTGGCTTGGTAATCGGTTAAGCGCGCAAGGTAATTTGGCCGGAGAATTTCAGTTTGTGCCGATAGAGTCGCGCGGTGAAAATACCGCCGTCGCGCAAAGAAAGTTCATTGAGAGTAAAGACGGTGGACGTTTCCGCCTCGTGCTGGATTTGCCGGTGGCTGAGGAGAATCGTGAAGCGA
>JAHFFL010000130.1 GCA_023247955.1 Candidatus Omnitrophota bacterium | reverse complement strand
TTACGCAAATTCCCTCGGCGGAGCGTTTATCTGGGACGACGAATACCAGGTCCACAGGAATACGCTTATTCGAGATTGGTCCAATAGCCCGCGTTTTTTCACAGGACAATTAAGGGAAGGAGGCGGGACCGAGGGAAGCAAGTTCTATCGCCCGATCCAGACCTTAAGTTACGCGTGGGATCACCGGTGGTGGAAAGAAAACCCGCGCGGCTATCACCTGACAAATATCCTGCTGCATCTTCTCGTTGCGTGGGCCGTGTATGCGCTGGCCCGGACACTCACTGCCGATCATCAGCTCGCGTTTCTCTCGGCCGTTTTTTTTGTCGTACACCCCATTCATACGGAAGCGGTCGCTTACATCTCAGGACGGGCCGACATCCTGGCCGCTTTTTTTTCCCTCACGGCGTTTATTTCCTATATCCGCTACCTGAACGGCCGGCGGGCCTCAAGTTTTTTATTTTTCTGTTTGAATAATGCGCTTGCCCTCCTGTCCAAGGAATCCAGTCTTGTTTTCCCGGCGCTCCTGCTTTTCTACCACGGGACGCGGCAAAAAAAAGCGCCGTTGCGCGGATTTTACATCTCGCTTTTGATTACCGGAGCGTACCTTGCCGTCCGGTTTGCGGCGCTCGGGCCGGTGCTTCCAAACGGCTTCGTGGATTCCTGGACGGAGCGGATTCCCGGCACGTTTGCGGCGTTTACCGCTTATCTCAGACTATTGTTTGCGCCGTTCAATCTTCACATGGAATACGGGATGAGCCGGTTTGAAGCGCTGGATCCGCGGGTGTTTTGCGGGGCCGGAATTTTTGCGGCCGCTTGCTGGAGCGCGTTTATCTGGCGTAAAAAATATCCGCTCGTATTTTTCTGCGCCGGGTGGTTTTTTCTTTGGCTTATTCCTGTTTTGGGTCTCTTTCGCTTGAATGCCTGGATGGCCGAGCATTGGCTTTACCTGCCGTCGGTTGGGTTTTTTATTTTACTCGCGAAGATTTTTACTGAGGGCTGTAGGAACCGGAAGTGGCGTGTCGCGACCATCCTTTGCGCGGCGGCGCTCATGGCATGGTGGGCGGCGCTGACCGTAAGGCAAAACGGAACCTGGCGTGATCCGGTATCATTTTTTAAGAGGACAATACGTTTTTCCGGCAGCGGACGACTTTTTTATAAACTGGGAATGGCCTACGAAAAAGAAGGGCGTTTTGAGGAAGCCGCCGTAAACTATCGGAAGGCGATTGAGACCTGGCCGGGCCTCATGGAAAGCTACAGCGCCCTCGGGGTGTTGTATAAAAATGCCGGAAGATTTGAGGACGCCGTTCAGGTTTTTGAGAAGGCGCTCCGCGTGGCTCCCCACGCCGGTATTCTCAATAACCTCGCGAATACTTACCATCAGATGGGGGAGACCGGCAAGGCGATTGAATGTTACCGTCGCGCGGTGGCGATCGACGGAAGAAATGCGGATTGTCATTTCAATCTGGCGAATGAATACTTGAAGGCCGGCAGGACGCGAGAGGCCGTCCCCGAATACCTGGCAGCCCTTGAGATCTCGCCGGAGGATAGAGAGATACAGCGGAATCTGGCGTTTGCCAGAAAAAAGGCGCTTGCGGAGAAGTGATTTGTAAAAGGCCCGGCATTTTGGTAGGGTGTTGGCCTGGTCGTCCATAAAAAATTTTAGCCCCCGTAGCTCAGATGGACAGAGCAGAGGTTTCCTAAACCTCGTGTCGGCGGTTCGACTCCGTCCGGGGGCAGATTTTTCAAAAATAACCGGTTCTACCCCAACAACAGGGCATCCGGCATATCTTCGGGACTCCCTATCATCCCCAGGGCCGGGGCAAAATCGAACGCTGGAACCGCAGCATCAAAGGGAAGCTGTGCCTCATCGCGTATTCTTCCCTGAGGAGCTTAAAGCGGCGATTCATGAGGCAATTCGAATCTACAACCAAACCCCACATGAATCCCTGGGAAATGTCTCTCCCAGTGATGTCTACGCGGGCAGAAAGGAGGAGATCCTAAAACGACGGCAGGAGAAGAAGCGCTTGACCTTGGAACGAAGAAAGGCGTATAACTTAAACCGGAAACCAACCCAAACCACGGATCAAACCGTCAACTTAAACCCGGGCCAGGTGTCCAAAAGCGGCTGAAGACGTACACCTCACCCAGCGGCAAAGAAACGCTCCTGGAAATAAAGCCGCGCCCATCGTTATCACGGCCACCGCGTAGAGAAAAAAAGTAAAAATAGCTTGTCCAACGGCTGCCAAAAAGGATTTCATTGCGGACGTTTTCTCGATTGGTGTAATCGATTTTTGAACATTTTTTTATAATGCCGGTACCAGTCACTCTGAAAAACTTCCTCAGGGTCATACTTCAGTTTTAATTTCAAAAAATCGACAAACTGCGGGTAACACTTTTCAATCTGTTGGCGCGTGGCCCAACGGTGATACGTGAGGTAAAAAGATCCTTGATGGGCCTCGGCGCGGTCTATTAGGCGGCGAAAATCTGCCTTGGCTTTTTCAATGCCTCGCCGTGTATGCTCGACGTGGAGATTAAAAATGACGCACGCGTAATCTTTTTTCGCCCAAACAAGAAAACTTTCGTTGTCTTTTTTGATCAGGCGAATCACGCCGTAAATCAGCGGGACGTCGAATTTTAAAAAATCTTTCCGTGCTTCCTCCATAAACTGGACCAATTTTTTTCGGGGCACATACAGCTCCGCGATCATTTCGGAAGAGGGGCGCCATGACCCCATTTGCTGGTCGACCCTCTCGTGATAGTTCTCGATGTAATCGGTGAGGTCGGATTCGTCGGACCAGTAGGTTTGACCGGAAGTCGACAGATAAAACCGACAATAATTTTTATAAGCTTTTTTGGGGTCCGTATGGGCTAAGAAATACAACTTTCGCCACTCGTCCATCGTAAATTTGATCGGTTTCGAACTGAGAACGGTTTCTTTCGCGACGGGCCGGTAATGTGGCAGGATACCCTCCTTCAGGAAGGTATCAGAATTCTTATCGATCGAATACTGGTAATCCGCGTAGAGAACGCCCGTCTTAATGAAACGCTCAAATTTCGGCATCAGGTCTTTAATTTTAACGATTTCAACGACTCTTTCCACTTTGACTCTCGGCCAAAGCCGCAAGGTTACGTTCGCGACAATGCCGAATAATCCGTAGCCTCCGATCGCCGCGAGGAAAAGCTCTTTATTTTGTCGCCGGCTGCACCGTAATATACGGGAGTAGGCGTCAATGAGCTCGAATGATTCGACCTGACCGATAAAAGGTTTCTGTGTTAGTGCGCGCCCGTGGGCGTTGGCAGATAACGCTCCGCCGATACTCAAAGTGGCTGTTCCTGTTTGCTTTTGCACGATGCCCCATTGCCTGGCTTTGTTTTTCTGGATGTGAAGCAGATAATCCACAAGCTCCGGCCACTGGATGCCGGCTTCGACTCGGACGAGTCCGCGTGACGGGTCAAAGTTCAAAATTTTTTCCATGCGACTCATGTCTATGAGAAAAGCGTTGGTTCCGAATTGTTGTCCTCCCATCGCGTGTCTTCCTCCAGCGACGCTCACGGGGATTTTTTCCCGCCCGCCCTTTGCGACGATTTTTTGAATCTCCCGGACCGACCTCGGATAAAAAATACGACGCACCCGTGTTTCATTCAATTTGGAATGGATATCGTTGACCCAAATTCCTTTTTGGCTCATTTGGCAGTTTCCCAGGTTCGCTCGGCTACTCCGATACATTCTCCTTCGGCCAACGGCAGATCCTCAGAAAATCCCGCCAGGTATTTGGATTTGAGAATTTCATGAGAAATGATTTGTGTCATACCAAACCGATGTTTTTCAAGAAAAAGGGCCACTTTATCTTTGGCAAGACCCCATTTGAAGGTTTCTTTTTTAAAG
>JAHFFL010000129.1 GCA_023247955.1 Candidatus Omnitrophota bacterium | reverse complement strand
GCCAGCAATTCGTCGTCGTGAGTCTTGACTTTGGGAAAATCGATTGTCAGGTTCTTCTGGTTTTCGGAAAGCATGATGGAATTTTGAGCGGGAGAAATGGGCGTCACCTCGGCTTGAGGAAACTGGCCAAGCGGCTTGGTGTCCGGTACGCCGGCCGACGGGACATCTGTGGACGCGGTGTCAGCGGCGTCCGGGCCGCCGTCATCGGCGAAAACCGCCGGGGAGTAAATAAAACAAAATGCAATCGCTGCAATAAACCACCCGCTCTTTTTACCCAAAAGCCGTCTCATAAAAGCACCTTCTTCGATTGATTTTTGCGGTTGAACAGACCTTACTTGGCTGACACGGCTAGCATATAAGAAACCTGTCTTTTCGTCAAGTGAAAGAGAATTATAAAGTGTTCAGGTAATCGATGAGTTGGCGGAGGCGGGCGTAATTGGAGCGGTCGAAGCTGAACACAAGCCGGCAAAGTTTGGGATCTTTGTTGTCATCTTCCTCCGCGCTGGGCAGCAATTCAAATCCGCCGGCGCTTAAAATATCTTTGAAGTTCTTCTCAATTTTTTTTAACTCATTATTCGATAATGGGTTATGCAAACGAATCAGGTATTTGTCCCTAAAAAAGCGTGAGGATTCGTAATTGCTGTAGAACCGCGTCATTTCTTCAATGGCCTGGTCATTGTCCTGAAAGTGGCGGATCAGGGACAAATCCTCCGGAGAAATGAGCTCCCCTTTTCCCATGTCTTCCTTTATAAAGCCGAGCGCGGAGCGCCAAAACCGGCTCTTGGGAGGGTCAATCACGACAATCGGACGTGGCTTGGCCTTGCCGGTCTGCACCAGCGTGAAGGACTCGAAGCCCTCATCAAACGTGCCGAAGCCGCCGGGGAAAAGCACGGTCGCTTCCGACTCTTTCAAAAACATGAGTTTGCGGGTAAAAAAATACTTGAAGTGGATGAGCTTCTGGTTGCCGCGTATCACCCAGTTGGCCTGCTGCTCAAAAGGCAAAAGAATATTGAGCCCGAAACTATTTTTGGCGCCTGCGCCGATCATCGCCGCTTCCATGATCCCGCTGGCGCCGCCGGTGATGATCATCCACCCTTTTTGGGCGAGCTTGCGGCCGAATTCCTTGGCCATTTTGAACGTCGCGTTGCTTCGAGGGATGCGGGCCGAGCCGAAAACAGCCGCCTTGGGGACCGAGCGATAGGACTTGAAAACTTTAAGCGCATAACGAAGCTCTTTAAAGGCCGTGTTCAAAAGCCGCAGCTCCGCCAAGTCCAGCGCCTCTTCTTTCAGAAGCGCGATATTGAAAAGCATCTCGACATAAACTCGCTTTTCTTCGTCGGCGGGAAATTCGCCGCCGATGAGATCAAGCAAATCTTTTTTAAACCGCGAGAGATCCTGTTCGGAACGCGGCCGGGAAACGCTCATTGGCCGAGCACGTAAGAGAAAAGAAGCGGAGCAACTATCGAGGCGTCGGATTCAATCACGAAACGCGGCGTGTCTTTGCTGAGTTTGCCCCAGGTGATTTTTTCGTTGGGGACGGCGCCGCTGTAAGAGCCGTAAGACGTGGTGCTGTCCGAGATTTGGCAAAAATAACCCCAGAGCCGGCATTTTTCCCTGAGGTCCTGAATAATCAGCGGGACCACGCAAATCGGAAAATCCCCGGCGATGCCTCCGCCGATCTGGAAAAATCCGATCGACGAGGATTTGGTGTTCGCCTTGTACCAGCCGATCAGGGCCGCCATTTGTTCGACGCCGGATTTGACAACCTGAAAATTGGAGACTTCTTTGCGGAGTACACTGGCCACAAAAATATTTCCGAGCGTCGAGTCTTCCCATCCTGGCGTGAAAATGGGAATCTTTTTCTTGCAGGCCGCGACCACCCAGGAATCTTTGGGGTCAATCTCGTAATATTTTTTAATGACCCCACTCTCAATGAGCTGATACAGATACTCGTAAGGGAAATAACGCTTGCCCGCGCGATCGGCCTTTCGCCAAAAGACCAGCGCCTGCCGCTCAATGCGGCGCATCGCCTCTTCCTCGGGAATGCAGGTGTCGGTGACGCGGTTCAAGTGATGATTCAAAAGCTCCACTTCCTCGCGGTCGCTCAAGTTTCTGTAGTGGGGCACGCGCTTGTAGTGGTCGTGCGCGACGAGGTTAAAAATATCTTCCTCAAGATTTGCGCCGGTCGAGCAAATCCCGTGGATCTTGTCCCGCCGGATCATCTCGGCGAGCGAGAGGCCAAGCTCCGCGGTGCTCATCGCCCCCGCGATCGTGACAAACATCTTTCCGCCTTTTTCCAAATGCCGGACATAGGCCTCGGCGGCGTCCACGACTACCGCGGCATTAAAATGACGATAGTGGTGTTTCATGAAGTTTTTCACTGTCATAAAAATAGTTATAGCATGAAGTTTTATTCGTTCAAAGAAAAAACCCCTTACGTCATTGCGAGCGCATTAGATTCAGCGCGCTGCCGGCCTTGAACCACTCGACCTGTTCGGCGGTGAATGAATGGCGTAGCTTGAGTTTTTCAGAACTGCCGTCCGAATGCGTAAGCGTCATCGAGAGCGTTTTGCCAGGGGCCAGTTCTTTTAAGCCGTGGATGGAGAGTTTGTCCGTTTCCCTTATCTTTTCGTAATCCGCAGGGTTGGCGAAGGTTAGCGCCAGAAGGCCCTGTTTTTTTAAATTGGTCTCGTGGATGCGCGCGAAACTTTTGACAATCACGGCCTTGCAGCCCAGATAGCGCGGGGACATCGCCGCGTGCTCGCGGCTTGAACCTTCCCCGTAGTTCTCATCGCCGATCACGGCCCAGCCGATTCCTTTGGCTTTGAGATCACGAGCAACCTCGGCCGGTGCAGCAACCTTGCCGCCCTCCAACCAGTTTTTGGCTTGGCCCGGCTGGCCCGCGAAAGCGTTCACGGCGCCCAGAAATAGATTGTCCGAAATCTTATCCAAGTGCCCGCGGTATTTGAGCCAGGGGCCCGCGGGAGAAATGTGGTCGGTGGTACACTTGCCTTTCGCTTTCAAAAGCACGTGGAGATTTTCAAAATCCTTGCCGTCCCAGGTGGGAAAAGGAGAGAGAATCTGAAGCCGCTCGCTTTTCCCGTTGATAACGATTTGTATTTTTCTTCTTTCGCTCAGCGGAAGCGGCGCGAGATACCCGGCGTCGCCGGCGACATAGCCGTTTCTCGGAAGCTCGTCCGCCGAAGGCGCGGCGAGGCGAAGCTCTTTTCCGCCGGCCACAGGAATCGCGTCCTTCAACGGATTAAAATCAAGCCGGCCGGTCAGCGCGAACGCGGTGACGATCTCGGGAGAAGCGATAAACGAAAGCGTTTCGGCGTTGCCGTCGTTTCGCGCGGGAAAATTGCGATTAAAAGAATTCACGATGGAGTTTCTCTCGCCCTTTTTGATGTCATCGCGCTTCCACTGGCCGATGCAGGGGCCGCAGGCGTTCGCGAGCACCGTGCCGCCTATCGATTCGAGAAGCGCAAGCTGGCCGTCGCGCTGTATCGTGTGATAGATCTGATCCGAGCCGGGCGTGATAAGAAAATAACACTTGGCCTTCAGCCCCGCTTGTTTGGCCTGCGCCGCGACATGCGCCGCGCGGCCGATGTCCTCATAAGAAGAGTTGGTGCAGCTTCCGATCAGCGCGGCTTTGAGCTCCACCGGGTACCCTTTTTCCTTCACGTCTTTGGCAAGCGCGGAGATGGGGCGCGCCAAGTCCGGCGTGTGCGGCCCCACCACATACGGCTCAAGCGCCGAAAGATCGATCTCAATCACCTCGTCATAAAATTTTTTCGGATCTTTTTCAACCTCGGGATCGGCGACAAGAAACTCCCGGTGTTTCTCGGCGAGCGTGGCTATTTTGTCTCTCCGGGTTCGGCGAAGATAATCCCCCATACGGCT
>JAHFFL010000128.1 GCA_023247955.1 Candidatus Omnitrophota bacterium | reverse complement strand
AAAGGAAAACCGTGAACGCGCCGAGCTCCATCGCCGAGGCGCCGATGCAGGTCAGGTGGTCGGTGACGCGCGAGATCTCGCTCATGATCACGCGGATATACTGGCAACGCTCGGTCGTCTGGATTCCGAATAGCTTCTCGACGGCCAAGCAATAGCCGATGTTGTTGATCAGCGGAGAGACGTAATTGAGACGGTCGGTGTAGGGAATCGCGTTGTTGTAGGGACCTTGCTCGCACATCTTTTCAAACGCGCGGTGCAGGTACCCGATCTCGACGTCCGCGCCGATCACAGTCTCGCCCTCAAGCTCCACGACAATGCCCACGATACCGTGCATCGCCGGATGCTGGGGGCCTACGTTGAGAAGCATCGAGCGCGTTTGGGTCGCCCGAATTTTTGGTTCGAGAGTCTTGCCCATTTATAATAATTTTTTCGTTGCCGGAAGTTCTTCTGAAGATTCGGTGATGAGCCGCAAAATCGCTTCCTTAAGCCGCGGATCGTCCGTCAAAGACAGCGCCTTCACGTAATACTCCGACGCCGCTTTTAAATCCCCCTGTTTTTCGTAGGCCAGCGCCAAACTGATACAGGCCTTATAAAATTTCGGGCTCAGGCCCAAACTCTTCTTGTAACAATCGATGGCATTCGCCCATTCGCGCCGCTTGCTGTAGCCGGCCCCCAGATCGTACCACACCACCTCATCCCGCGGGTTGGCCGTAGTCGCGCGCAGAAGGGCTTCCATCGCCTTCGCGGCGTCACCCAGCGTTTCATAGACGTAAGCGATATTGGAATACGCGAAGTTGTTCTTGGGGCTGAGCCGCACCACCTCTTCATAAGCCGCGAGCGCCCGGTCGAAATCTTTTTGCTTGCCGTAAAGATTGCCCAGCGTCAAATAAAGATCCGCATTCGACGGGTCTTTGGCGATTCCTTCTTTGTAAGCGGATTCGGCCTTCGAATTTTCACCCAAACCCTCCAGCGCCAAACCCAACGCGTGATAGGCGCCTGCCTTGACGCGGCTGAACTCGACGGCGCGCTGGCCGTAAAGCAGGGCGTTCTCAAAATCTTTTTTTTCGGTATACGCCAGACAAAGATCGATTAATACTTCCGCATTCGCCGGATCGAGCGCGTGCGCCTTCTGCAAATCCTGTATCGCCCTGTCCCACTGGCCTTTTTCCGCCCAGGAAACTCCCCGGCTCACATAAGCCGAAGGGCCCTTGCCCGGCACTCCCTCGGACTGTTCCGGCAAGGCGCTTCTTTGGGTATTGTCCGCGAAAGCAGCGGGAGATACAAACATTATTGTAAAAAATACTATTAAAAATGTCATTGCGAGCGTCGTAGCGCCCACCAAAGGTGGGTCCGCCTCCGGCGGAAAGCAATCTATGCGACACAGAGATTGCCTGCCCGTCCGGCAGGCGGGCTTCGTCGCTAACGCTCCTCGCAATGACATAGTCAGTTTATAGGACCGATCAGAGGTTGCCGTTGGTTGTACGCATAATCTTTTCTTAAAGGATGCCCCTGAAACTCGTCGTACATCAAAATCCGCTTGAGCTTGGGGTGTCCCATGAAAACAACTCCGAACATGTCCCATACCTCCCGCTCGTACCAATCGGCGGCCGGCCAGAGGTCGCTCACCGTGTCAACCGTCACGTCCGATTCCGGCACAGGCACTTTCACAAACAGACGGTGATTCCGACGCGACGAGTAAAGGTTGTACACCACCTCGAAACGGTCCGCTTTTTCTTCCCAGTGCAGATAATCCACGCCAAAAAGATCCATCAGCAGGTCAAAATCAAATCCGGCGTCGTTTTTTAAAACGACGGCCAGCGGGCGAATGCCCCCTTTCTTCACCACGACCACGGCGTCTCCACCCTTGATCGAGGATTCGATGAAGGGGCCGGAAAACCTGGACCGTATGCTTTCAAGCAGATCGGACGGGGTCATCGCTTCAAATCTCTTGTTTCTCTTTTTGAATCTTGGCCTGCAGTTTCATCAACCCGTCCAAAACATTTTCCGGTCTTGGCGGGCAGCCCGGGATGTAGACGTCCACCGGGATAATCGTATCAATCCCCATCACGGTCGCGTAATTGTCGTAAAACCCGCCGGTGCAGGTGCAGACGCCGAACGCCACAACCCATCTCGGCTCGCACATCTGATCATAAATTCTTTTGAGAACCGGCGCCATCTTGTGGCTGATCGTGCCGACGACAAAGAGGACATCCGACTGGCGCGGCGAAAAACGCGGAAACCCGGCTCCGAAACGGTCGACATCGTAATGCGCGCAGGCCGTCGCCATGTACTCCATGCCGCAGCAGGCCGTGACAAACGGATACTGGAAAATGGAATACTTTCTCGCCCACCCGATCGCGTCGTTCAGCGTCGTCGTGAGCAGACTGAATTTTTCAAGCGATGGCTCGGCTACCTTTCCCATTCCAGGGCCCCTTTCTTCCATGCGTAAAAAAATCCGAGGACCAGAACAAACACGAAAGAAAACATCTCGACTATCCCTGCCCACTTGAGTTCTCTCAACACCACGGCCCAGGGAAAAAACCACACGATCTCAACGTCAAAAAGAATAAACAGCATCGCCAGCAAATAAAATTTGACCGAAAGGTACCCGGATGGCTGCGAAAACGGATCGACACCGCATTCAAACGGCTCGGCCTTGGCACCGCTCGGCGTTCTCTTGGGACCCAACAGGCGGTTCAGTGCCAAGATAAGACCGGCGATACCTGCCGATAAAATAAGCGCGGCTAAAACGCCGAGGTACTCACCTGTTTTTTCCATGGATGGATCGGTAAATAAATGAAAGGGTTAGGAACTATCGCCGCTGATGCCCAGGAGTTTTGGAATGGTCTCTTTTAGCGTCGCCTCGAGCGGAAAGGGTTTTTCTAAAAACACCACATTACCCAATTTCAGCGCTTCCGTATTTAGTTCGTCAGAAAGATCCCCCGTCATAAAAATAATCGGCATCTTCGGCAAAACAAACCTGATCTTTTTGACAAACGCGATTCCGTCGAGCTGAGGCATGCGGATATCGGTAACCACGAGCGCGTACCGGCCGGGGTCGTTGATGATCGCCTCAAGCGCGTTCATTGGATTGGAGAAAAAGTCGGCTTGGTAATGGTACTGCCGTAAAAGCGAGGAAAAAACCTGGAGAAGCATTTTTTCGTCGTCGACGACCGCGATCCTTGCCTTTATCCCCGGTGGGTTTTCCATGCCGCATCTCCGTTTTAAGTGGGTTTAAGTCATTATAGGGCAGGAGTTAACGTGTGTCAAATGCTTAGCTATAGCAAACGCACTAAGTCATGTTACACACATGTCATTGCGAGCGACCAAAGGGAGCGAAGCAATCTCTGCGCATAGATTGCTTCGTCGTCGCTTCGCTCCTCCTCGCAATGACACTTTATTTAGTACGTTTGTATTAGTGATAACGAACATGTTAAATTTACACAAAGGATTGGATTTGAAGCGCTTGTCTGAAAATCTGAACGGCCTCACGCCACGGCACCATGCGCACCGGCCATACCGATACGCGTCGGAGTTTATTTTGAAGATAGGACACCGGGTAGAGATCAGGACGCCGCATGGGTTCGTAGTATTCCGTACAGGCGTTCTGCGTATCCAGTAAACGCCTGCTTTCCACCGAGACAAGCTCCCGGTGAAGCTGAACCAGCCGTGAATAAAGATCAAGATTCAGCTCAGCCAGCTTACCTTCTCGGGTAAGCGGCAAGCTCAAGATACCGAGCCCCAGCGTCATGACGGGCTGATTGGGATTGATCGGCACACCGGAAGCCGTAGTCAAAAGGTCCTCATCGGCCCAAGGTAGGATCGCCATGCCGTGCTCCTTCGCGAAGCGGACATTGGTCTCACTGGGCACCGCGACAAGCAAAGTGGGAAGAGTTTTTAAAGTATTTT
>JAHFFL010000127.1 GCA_023247955.1 Candidatus Omnitrophota bacterium | reverse complement strand
GCTTTTAAGGATCGCGGGTTATTTCATCACGGTGATTGTGACGTTTCATTGCCACGGCCCCTTTACCAAATTTTTGACCTTGAATACTTTTTTGAACGAGGCCACGGCTTCGGCGGTATCGTTGGCATTGCTTCTCGGCGGTGTTTTGCTGTTGTGGAAACTTTTGATGGCGCTTCTACTCCGCCTGCTTAAAATAGGTGACGCGGGATTCGCCTACCGGCTCGCGGGGGCTGTCTGCGGCGCGTGCCGCTGGGTGATTTTGCTCAGTTTAATTTTTATGATGATCGATCATTTGCCGCTGAAACCGCTCAAAGTCGACATTCACGAGCGCTCCTTCGCGGGGCCGGTGATCGCGCGCATCGCGCCGTCGCTCTTTGACTTTTTATCGACCTTGTCGCCGCAGCTCGGCGTCTCCGAGAAGAGTCTATGATCCCCGAAATGGTGCTGAACCAGATTCAGGAACGGCTCGACATCGTGGAGTTGATCGCAGACTTTGTGCCGCTCAGGCGCGCCGGGCGTAATTTTAAGGCAAACTGCCCTTTTCATGAAGAGCGCACGCCTTCGTTCGTCGTCAATCCGGACAAGCAGATTTTTCATTGTTTCGGGTGCGGCGTCGGCGGCAACGCGTTCAGCTTTTTGATGAAGTTCGAAAAGAAAGATTTCAGGGAAGTCGTCGAGATGCTCGCCGAAAAGACCGGCGTCGAGATCCCGAAGGACAAGGCGGAAAACCCCGCGCTGCAGAAAAGGATCGCGCAGTCCCTCGAGGCCAACCGGCTCGCGCTTGAGTTTTACCACGATTTTCTTTTGAATAAAAAAGAAGCGCATGCGGCCAGGCAGTATCTCGAGTCCCGCGGCATTCGCGAGGAGACCGTGAGGGATTTCAAAATCGGCTACGCGCCGGAATCCTGGGACGGCCTTTACCTCGCGCTTAAGGGCCGACTGCCGGAAGAGGTGCTGGAGAAGAACGGGCTTGTGCTCTCCAAAAAAGGGGGCGGTTTTTACGACCGTTTCCGTGCCCGCTTGATTTTTCCGATTCTCGACGCGAAAGGGGCCTGCGTGGCGTTCGGCGGGAGAGTATTGGACCATTCACTGCCGAAGTATCTGAATTCGCCGGAGAGCGAGATTTATTCGAAGGGAAGAAACCTTTACGGGTTGTTTCAGGCGAGGAAGGCGATTCGTGAAAACGACAGCGCCGTGATCGTCGAAGGGTACATGGATCTGGTCGCTTGCCATCAAGCGGGCATCGTTCATGTGGTCGCGTCTCTGGGCACTGCGCTGACCGAGGAGCAGGCGAGGATTATCCGGCGCAACACGCCGAACGCGACGATTCTCTATGACGCCGACAAGGCGGGAGAACTCGCGACGCTTCGCGGGCTGGAACTGTTTTTGGAGCAGGGGCTTGAGGTAAGGGTGGTCCGCTTGCCGGACGGCGACGACCCCGACTCTTATGTGCAGGCGCACGGCGCCCAGGCATTGCGCGACGAGCTCCACAATGCCAAGTCGCTTTTTGAGTTTAAACTGGATTTTTTGAAAACCAAGCATGATTCAAGCGTCGTTGAGGGAAGAGTGCGAATCGCCAATGAAATGGTGGCCCTGTTGGGTAAGGTGCGCAACGAAATTTTAAGGGCCGCCTGGCTCAAAGAACTCGCGGGCCATTTGGGCCTTTCGGAGCAGGCGCTGGCCGCTGAGATGGGCAAGCACAGGGCGGGCGAGAGAGCGTCCCGGTTTTCACCGGCGATTACTCCGGCCCCCGTGGTGGAATCCAACGCTGCCCCCGCAGCGGAGAAATTGATTTTAGGTCTTTTATTTGAAGGCAAAGATTTCCTGGAGGAGGCGAAGAACCAGGCGGGAGCGGAGGACTTTCACAGTCCGGTGATACGGAAAATTGTCCAGCGGCTTTTCGAATCCCCGGCGGCTTCCGTCAACCGGTGGATAAATTTTTTCAGCGAAGACGCCGAGGCGGTGAAGATGATCTCGCTTGCCTGCGCGGAGACGGACCACGCGGCGGATAAGAAAAGAGTTTTTTCGGACTGTCTCCTTGTGATGAAGCGGTCGCGACTCAAGTCCGAGCGGGAGGGGATACGTTCTCAGATTATCCGCGCCGAGCGTGAAGGGGACCGCAACAGGATCAGCCAGCTTTTATATGATTTGAACGAATTAAACAAAAGGGAAAGACAAACTCATGAAAAAAAGTAAATCTCGGAAGTACAAAAATAAAAGGAGAAATAAGAAGAAAGCGGCACTCAGATCCGTGAGATCCAAAAAGCCGTCGCGGAAAATTTCAAGGATTTCGTCGCTCCAGAAACCGTCTAAAAAAGATCAGGAAACCAAGCGTCTGCCCGGTGGAGCGCCGTCTTCGTCGGAGGCGGAGCCCGAGGTGTCTGAAGCCGCCAAGAACAAACTCAAAGCCAAAAGCGTCGAACAGCTTGTGGCTCTGGGGAAAGAAAAGGGTTTCTTGACCTACGACGACATCAACCGCATTTTGCCGAATCACGTGACTTCTTCCGACGAGATCGACGACGTTCTTGTGGCGTTGAACGCCCAGCAGATCGACGTCGTGGATTCCGAGGAGCCGGCTTCCAAAGAGGGGGATGCCGACGACTCTGACAAAGACTCCGACTCGGACGAGGCCCCGGAAGTTGAGCCGGAGCCTAAAAAAGAAGAAGAACCCGCGGTTTCTCCGGTTCGTCTCGAACAGATGGATGATCCCGTACGCATGTATTTGCGCCAGATGGGGCAGATCGCGCTTCTGACACGCGAGGAAGAACTTGAGCTTGCCAAGCGTATCGAGGCGGACGAGCTGGAATTCAGGAAAATGGTTTTTGACAGTCCTTATTCCCGGGGTTATATCCTGGATTTCACAAACAAGCTGTTGAAGAGGGAATACACGATTGAGGAATACATTGACGAGGAATTCAAATTCCGCGACAACGCGCCGCGCACGCTAAGGCGGCTCAAGATACTCGCCCGGCGGCTGAGAGGGGCCAAGCGGACGACGAACACGCTCGATCTTTTGCTGCAGTTCAGGGTCAACTCCAGCGTCGTAGAGGATATTTTTCACGATATCCGCGACGGACTTTTCCGGTTGGATAAGATTGACAGGGAGATCGAAAGGTATAGGAGAAAAAGAGAGCGGGTCCAGATCAGCCGGCTTCTCAAGGAAAGGCGCGGACTCCTTGAAAAATTCGTGGAAAAAAACTACGAGGCTCTGAAAGAACGCTACCTGGCGATCAAGCGCAAAGAGAGCAAATACCAGAAAGCCAAGCGGGAACTCGTCGAGGCGAACCTCCGTCTTGTCGTAAGCATCGCCAAGAAATACACCAACCGCGGCCTTTCGTTCCTTGATTTGATCCAGGAGGGGAATATCGGGCTCATGAAGGCGGTGGATAAGTTTGAATACCGGAGGGGGTACAAATTCAGCACCTATGCGACGTGGTGGATACGCCAGGCGGTGACGCGCTCGATCGCGGACCAGGCACGGACCATCCGCATCCCGGTGCACATGACCGAGACGATCAATAAATTGATCCGTGTGTCCCGCCAGTTGGTGCAGGAGACCGGCAAGGAACCGACACCCGAAGAAATCGGCCAGCGCATGCGCATGGGCGTCGAAAAGGTACGAGAAATTCTGAAGATTGCGCAGGAGCCGATTTCTTTGCAGACGCCTATCGGTGACGAAGGGGACACGCATTTCGGCGACTTCATCGAAGACAAGCGTGCCGTTTCTCCCTCGAGCGCAACGACCTATGCGATGCTGAAAGAACAGATGGACGACGTACTTACGACGCTGACGGACCGGGAGAGAAAAGTCTTGAAGCTCCGTTTTGGGATCAGCGACGGTTATCCCAGGACGCTTGAGGAAGTCGGGTCCCTTTTTAACGTGACGCGGGAAAGGGTACGCCAAATCGAAGCCAAGGCGCTTCGCAAACTCC
>JAHFFL010000126.1 GCA_023247955.1 Candidatus Omnitrophota bacterium | reverse complement strand
TACAACGACCGGATGATGAAAGTCGCCGCTCTTCGATGAAGTCCTCGAAGAAAATTGTCGTGATCGGAAGCAATTCCTTTTCGGGAAGCGATTTCGTCGATTTACTTCTGGAAAAGGGGGATGGCCAAGTGATCGGGATCAGCCGGTCGCCTGAAAAAAGCGAGACCTACCTTCCTTATAAAAAACGGACCGGCGCGAATTTCAAGTTTTACCAGATGGATCTCAACCGGGACATGGACCGCCTGCTGGATTTTCTGGATTCCTTCGCGCCTGAATTCCTCGTGAATTTCGCCACCCAAAGCGAGGTGGCTCCGAGCTGGGAAAACCCCGAGCACTGGTTTCAAACCAACGGCGTGGCGCTTTCAAGGCTCGTCAATCATTTGCGTCGGAAACCGTATTTAAAGCGCTACGTCCATATCTCCACTCCCGAGGTTTACGGGAATTCCAAGGGCCTGCTCGGCGACGACACGCCGCTCAGGCCTAGCACTCCTTATGCCGTATCCCGCGCCGCGCAGGATATGCTTTTCGGGATTTACAAAGAGCGTTTTGGTTTTCCGGTGGTGACGGTGCGATCGGCGAATGTCTACGGCGCGCATCAACAGCTTTGGAAGATCATCCCACGTTCGGTGCTCTACATTAAGCTAGGCAAAAAAATCCCTCTGCAAGGGGGAGGGATCGCCCGGCGTTCTTTCATTCATGTCCGCGATGTCTCCGAGGGGGAGCTCGCGGTGATGGAGGGGGGCCAAACCGGCGCGATCTATCATTTTTCGACGGAAAACGCGCAGTCCATCCGGGAGGTTGTCGGGCTTGTGTGCGAGCGGATGGGAACTACGCTTGAAAAAGCGGCCGAGGATGTCGGCGACCGGCCCGGACAAGATTCCGCTTATCTTTTGGACACGGGCCGAAGCCGCCGGGAACTAGGTTGGAAGCCACGCGTCTTGCTGGACCAGGGTATCGGAGAAGTGGTTAGATGGATCGATTCGCGCTGGAATGAGATCCGAAAAGAACCGATGGAATATGCGCACCGTCCTTGAGGAACACGATGGCTGAGATCGATTTGATGGATCGTTATCCGCGTTCCCCGCGGCCGTTGGAAGGTCGCGCCAGCCACAAGCTTCCAGCCATGATCGAAAGGGCGCGTCAGTTTGGCAAGGATTATTTCGACGGCGACCGGCTCTACGGCTACGGCGGTTATTCTTACCACCCGCGCTTTTGGACCGAAACCGTCAAGAGATTTCGCGATTATTACCGGTTGGCCGATGACGCCTCGGTGCTTGACGTGGGCTGCGCCAAGGGTTTTATGATGTACGATTTCAAGAAGCTGATGCCGCAAATGACGATTGCCGGTGTTGATGTCTCTGCGTATGCGATGGAGCACGCGATCGAAGAGATGAAGCCGTTTATACGGATAGGGGACGCCAAAAAGCTGCCGTACGCCGACCGTTCTTTTGATTTGGTCATTTCAATCCATACGATTCACAATTTACCGCCCGTGGAATGCAAGCAGGCCTTGCGCGAGATCCAGCGCGTCACCAAAAAACACGCTTACGTCGCGGTGGATGCCTGGCAGGACGAAGAAGAAAAAAAACGTCTGCTCCAATGGAATCTCACGGCGCTCACGGCCATGCACACGGACGAGTGGAAAAACTTTTTTAAAGAAGCGGGCTATCAGGGCGACTATGGCTGGTTTACCCCATGAGTCTACCATTCCCTAAAACGACAAGGGCCGCCGTTTTGTACGCGGCGAAAAAACCGCTGCGCGTTGAAGCGTTAAAAATCCCTGCGTTGCGTCCGGGTCAGGTGCTGGTTCAAATCGCGGTGGCCGGTTTCTGCCGGTCTCAGCTCAATGAAATCCTGGGGCTGAAGGGTGCCGATGCTCATTTGCCCCATACGCTTGGCCATGAAGGCGCGGGTCGCGTGGTGGCGGCAGGAAAAGGCGTGCGCAAAGTAAAAGAAGGGGATCGGGTGGTACTGACCTGGATCCGCGGGGCCGGCCGCGACGTCCCATGTGCGAGATACCAGTCCACCGGCGGACGTTTCGTGAATTCGGGGGCCGTTTCTACTTTTTTGGAATATGCGGTGGTATCCGAAAACCGCGTGGTCTGTATTCCTTCTCAAATACCGTTTAAAGAAGCCGCGTTGCTGGGCTGCGCCGTTCTCACCGGCGCCGGGATGGTTCTACGGACATTGAAAATGAAGCCGCGCCAAACACTTGCCGTATTCGGGACGGGCGGAGTGGGTCTCAGCGTGGTCGCTGCGGCGCGTCTAGCCGGCGCACGTGCGATTGCAGCCGTCGATAAATCACCGCAAAACCTTGTGCTCGCGCGCCGCCTGGGCGCCACCCATACCCACCTTCTCAATAAGGCAGAGAATTCGCTTTTAGGAATCATGAAGGTAACCAGCGGCCGCGGTTTCGATTACGCGGTGGAGGCGAGCGGGGACACACGGGCCATGGAAAACGCCTTTTCATCCGTGCGTGATCACGGAGGGATTTGCCTGATCGCGGGCAACCCGGCATTTGGCCGTACCCTTCGTATCGACCCCTTTTTTCTGATCCAAGGGAAAAAAATTTTGGGGAGCTGGGGCGGCGACGCGCGTCCTGACGAGGACGTCCCGCGCTACGCGGCGCTTTATTTGAAAAAACGCCTCAATCTCGCAGCGCTTGCCGGAGCCGAATATCCACTTGACCGGATCAATGACGCAGTCACGGCTTTTCAAAAGGGACGACCCGGCAGGATTTTAATTCGTATGCCGTTTTTTGCAGAAGTCTGATTTTACATTTTTCGACTTCTTGATAAAGAATTTATAAACTATAAATTCTATTTCACTTTTAAATCAAATTATTTTATAATAGCCGCTTATGAGACGGTCACTCCGTACTTCGGACCCCATCACGCTGAGCATCGTGATTGTCAACTACGAAACACCGGAGTACACCCTGCAGTGTGTCAAGTCCATCTATGTCAACCCTCCCCGCTGCAGTTTCGAGATTATCGTGATCGACAACGGATCAAAAGACAACAGCTTGGAGCTTATCCGGAAACAGGCGCCGGACACCATCTGCATCGAGACCGGCGCCAACCTTGGTTTTTCAAGGGCCAATAACCTCGGGATCAACAACGCCCGCGGTAATTTCATCTTGCTTCTCAACAGCGACACGAAGGTCCTCGACAACAGTTTGGATCTGATGGTGGAGTACATGATTGCCAATCCGGGCATTGGCGCGCTTGGGCCCCGGCAGCTTGACGGAGAGGGCAAGCTGCAGCTGGCATGGGGACACTTTCCGACGCTGATTACCGAGGCCTACCGAAAACTCATCCATTACAAGCTCTCGATGAATGATCTGAAGATCAGGGACTATCTGGAGGAGAAGTATGCCAGGCCAACGGAAGTGGACTGGATTTCCGGCTCCTGCTTGATGGCGAGGAAAGAGGCCTTTTTCGACGCGGGTCTTTTGGATAATCATTTTTTCATGTATTTCGAGGACATTGATCTGTGTCACCGGATGAAAGATAAAGGGTGGCAGGTCCACTACAACGCGGACATGACCATTCTCCACTACGGCGGCGTGACCGCCAAGAGAAACATGCTAAATGTTCTGGTGGAGTACCGGAGAAGCCAGATTTATTTTACGCGCAAATTCTACGGTCTGCGCGGGGTGCTTCTCCTGAAGGCGCTTCTGCTGGTAAAATATGGCGTCAACTTTGTCCGGTGGGGGGTGCTTTTTCTTTTGGATAAATTGTCGCGTAACCCAACGAGGGAAAATTTTGTCAAACTGTTGCTTTCCAAGAAAACCATCGAGCTTGTTTTCAGCCGAAAGACTTCGCCGGCCTGATTGACCCCGCTTTTTCGACGGTGTTTTCAACTGAGGAACGCATGACAATCGAGGCCAAAGTGGCCAAAAATATCATCCCCGTTGCCGGCGGCAAAGGGGGA
>JAHFFL010000125.1 GCA_023247955.1 Candidatus Omnitrophota bacterium | reverse complement strand
AAATCCGGCCCGCCGGATCTCCTCGATGAAGCGCGCATCGGCCTCGCGTAAAATCCGAAGGCGCTCTTCGGTAATTTCCCCGATCACTCGCACCGCGAGCCCCGGCCCCGGGAAAGGATGCCGGCCGACCAGCACCTCCGGTAGGCCCAGCACCCGGCCTAACTCTCTCGTCTCGTCCTTAAAGAGCTCACGCAGCGGTTCGATGAGCTTCAGCTTCATATTTTTGGGAAGACCTCCGACATTGTGATGCGACTTGATCATCGCGGTCGGGCCGCCGAACGCCGAGCGGCTCTCGATCACGTCCGGATACAGCGTGCCCTGCGCCAGATGCGAGATGCCTTTGATCTTCGCGGCTTCGCGGTCAAATACGTAAATAAACTCATGCCCGATGATTTTCCGCTTCCGTTCGGGGTCCGTAATCCCGCGCAGTTTGGATAGAAAAATTTTGCGCGCGTCCACGACACGCAGGTCGAGCTTGAAATAACCTCTCCCGCCGGAGGCGGGTCTGCCTCCGGCAGAGAATGCCTGTCGCACCTGCTCTCTTTCGTTTTTCCGCAGAAGCCCGTTGTCCACAAAGATGCAGACCAGCCGCCGCCCAATCGCCCTCGACAAAAGGGCCGCGGCCACCGAGGAATCCACACCGCCGGAAAGCCCCAGAATGACTTTTTTATTCCCCACTTCCCTGCGCACCCTCTCCAGGGTCTCACGAATAAAGTTTTTCATCGTCCAGGATTTGTGAAAACGGCAAACCCTGAAAAGAAAATTTTGAATGACGCGAAGCCCGTGCTCGGTGTGCACCACCTCGGGGTGAAACTGGACGCCGTATATTTTTCGCCCGGGGCTCTCAAAAGCGCCGGCATGCGTGTTCTTGGTCCAGCCAGTGCGCGCGAATCCCTCGGGCATACGCGCGACGTAGTCCCCGTGGCTCATCCAGCAAATCGATCGGTGTGGCACGCCCTTAAAAAGAACTCCCGCGTTTCTCGCCAAGTACAACTCCGCCCGGCCATACTCCCGCGCTTTGGCGCGCCGCACATGCCCGCCCAAAAGATGCGACAGCGCCTGCATGCCGTAACAAATGCCTAGAATCGGCACACCGAGCTCGAGAAGCGCGGGATTTAGCTTGGGGGAATTCTTCTGATAAATGCTCGCAGGACCGCCGGAAAGGATGATCCCTCGGACATTCTTCGAGCGGATCGCCTCGATTGATACCGTCGGAGGGACAATCTCGCAGAACACCTTCGACTCACGCACGCGGCGCGCGATCAACTGATTGTACTGCGAACCAAAATCAATGATTAACAGAGTTTCCATAATAACTTAACAGGTCTGAAACTTTTCCGGTGAATCTCGCAAGGCCCGTGCCGGCGCAACGCCTCGAGATGTTCTTTGGTGCCGTAGCCCTTGTGTTTTTTAAAACCGTATACGGGATAGAGCTCGTCGTATTGCCGCATGAGCCGATCCCGCGTGACCTTGGCGATGATAGAAGCGCAAGCAATCGAAAACGAAAGCGCGTCGCCGTCCACTATCGCGAATCTTTTAAGCTCGAGCTCCGGCGTCCTGGGTCCGTCCACGAGTACGCAGTCAGGCGGCACCGGCAGTCTTAGGATAGCTTCCCGCATCGCCAAAAACGTCGCCTGGTAAATATTGATCCTGTCGATGGTCTCGTGGTCGACGATGCCTACGCCGACTTCGCTTTTCGAGAAAATCTCCGCGTAGGCAGCCTCTCTGGCCGGGCCGGTCATTTTTTTGGAATCGTCAACCCGGCAGGAAAATGAAAAATCCCTGACGACCACAGCCGAAGCCACAACGGGGCCGGCCAACGGCCCGCGCCCTGCTTCATCTACGCCCGCCAGGGAAACGAACCCCTGCGTCAGAAACAGCCGGTCATGCTGAAGGAGACGCTTGAGCTTCCTCGCGCTTTCCTTCCTCAATTCTCCCCTTCTTGCCTGTTTGCTTCCTTAAATAGTACAGCTTGGATCGCCTGACTTTCCCGGTGCGCACGAGCTCAATTTTTTGCACGGTCGGTGAATGAAGCGGAAAATTCCGCTCCACGCCTTCCCCGAAAGATACTCGGCGCACCGTGAAACTCTCGCGGACCCCGGATCCTTGCCTCTTGATCACTATCCCTTCAAAAAGCTGCGTCCGGGTCTTGTCGCCTTCTTCCACCCGCACCGACACGCGCACGTTGTCGCCGATCTTAAAACGGGGGACGTCTTTCTTCAGCTGTTCGGCTTCAATCGCCTTGATTAGGGGGTGCATTGCCTGGACTCCTGTTTTTTTAAAATATCCGGCCGCCTCTTCAGCGTCCGCTGAACGGCCTCTTCTTTTCTCCAACGTTCAATCTCTCGGTGATTACCCGATAAAAGAACCTGCGGAACCCTCATTCCTCTATAGGTGGCGGGCCTTGTATACTGGGGGTATTCTAACAGATTGTGGCTGAAAGATTCAAATGACTTCGATGCTTCGCTGCCCATCACCCCTTTGAGGAGACGTACCACCGCGTCAATCACCACCATCGCCGGGACCTCCCCCCCGGTCAGCACATAATCGCCTATCGAGATCTCATCCGTAACCAGCCGGTCCACCACGCGCTGGTCGACGCCCTCATAACGGCCGCACAAGAAAACCAGATGCCGGCTCCGGCTCAAGTCTTCGGCCTTGCGTTGGTCGAAAGGAACTCCCTGTGGCGTCATGTAAATAAAACGGCGGCGCTTCGCGAAGTGGACAGTCTTTTTTCCGCCAGAGGCGGACCCGCCCCCGGCGGGTGCGGGAATCCTCCCCCAAAGTTCTTCCACCGCCTCAAAAATCGGCTCGGGCTTCATCAGCATCCCCGGACCGCCGCCGAACGGCTTGTCGTCACAGCTCTTGTGGCGATCGCGCGTGAAATCCCTGAGACTACGCGCCGAGATCCGGACCAGCTTCTTTTCTATCGCACGCTTCATCATCGAATGCGAAAGGAAAGAATCGAACATTCCTGGAAATAAAGTGAGAACGTCGATCTTCACTGATTGTTGGTCTTGATGCCCGCTTTCTTCAAAATGGATTTGACGGTATCGGAGGGTTTGGCGCCGTTTTTAATCCAATGCTCAACGCGCTCCGCCTTAATCTTCACCGCCGCCGGCTCCTTGGAAGGGTCCCAGTAACCAACCTCTTCCAAAAAACGCCCGTTGCGCGGAAACTTCGAGTCCGTCACCACGAGACGGTGCTTGATCTTTTTCTTGGTCCCCATCGTTTTCAACCGAATTACCACTGCCATTTTGTTCTCCTCTTTTATTTTTCTCTTCGAATCCTTGCGCCTAAACTCTGTAATTTCTCAACGAGGTGTTCATAGCCCCTGTCCAAATGATAGACGCGGGACACTTCGGTCGTGCCTTCCGCCACAAGGCCGGCGAGCACGAGGGCGGCGCTGGCCCTTAGATCCGACGCCATCACCGGCGCGCCGCTTAAAACTTTTTTGCCGCTCACGATCGCGCTGTGCCCCTCCAGCATGATGTTGGCGCCCATGCGGTTGAGCTCGCTCACATGCATGAAGCGCTCAGGGTAAATCTTCTCCGTGATCACGCTGATCCCCGGTACAACGCACATCAGCGCCATCATCTGCGCCTGCAAATCCGTCGGAAACCCCGGATAAGGCAGCGTCGTCACCGACACGGGCCTCAGCACCCTTTCACGGCGCACGCGCACATGGCCGTTTTTTTCGGTGATCACCACACCCGCCTCCCTCAGCTTATCGAGCATCGCGCCCATCATATTCAAACTCATGTTCTTTATCGTGATGTCGCCCTTCGTGATCGCGGAGGCGATCACATACGTGCCCGCCTCGATGCGGTCGGGAATCAGCGTGTACGAAGCGCCGCCGAGCCTTTTCACACCTTCGATCTCGAGGGATGGGGAACCCAGCCCTTCGATCTTCGCCCCCATTTTTTTGAGGAAATTCCCGAGATCGACGACTTCGGGTTCGCAGGC
>JAHFFL010000124.1 GCA_023247955.1 Candidatus Omnitrophota bacterium | reverse complement strand
CAGCGAAAGCTCGCGGTAGGCCGCCGCGTGCTTGGTCAGGTCGTCGTACACGACCAGCGCGTGCATGCCGTTATAGAGGTAGTATTCCCCGATCGCAGCGCCCGTGTAAGGGCTCAGATATTGCATCGTGGCCGCGACGTCCGCCGGGGCGCTCACGACGGTCGTATAACTCATCGCCCCGCGCTCCTCAAGCGTCTTCACGACCGAGAGGACGTTGGAAGATTTCTGCCCCGTCGCGACGTAGATGCAGTGCACGTCTTTTCCTTTTTGGTTCAAAATCGTATCAATCACAAGTGCTGTCTTGCCGGTCTGCCGGTCGCCGATGATGAGCTCCCGCTGGCCGCGGCCGATGGGAATCATGCCGTCCACGGCCTTCATGCCGGTCTGCAGCGGCTCTTTGACGGACTGGCGGGAAAGCACACCGGGCGCCTTAAACTCGATGGGCCGGGTCTGGGCCGCAACGATCGGCCCTTTGCCATCCAACGGCCGGCCCAGCGCGTCGACAACGCGACCCAAAAGCCCTTTGCCGACCGGGGCACTCGCGATACGGCCCGTGCGCTTGACGATGTCGCCTTCCTTGATCCCGTGGCCCTCGCCGCAGAGCACGACGCCGACATTGGACTCCTCGAGGTTGAACGCAATGCCAAGCTCACCGTCGGAGAACTCCAAAAGCTCGCCGGCCATGCAGTCGTCAAGCCCATACACGCGCGCGATACCGTCGCCAAGCGAGAGAATAATGCCAGTGGACTCCAGCCTCACGCCGGTCTCGTAATCCTTGATTTCCTGCTTTAGAATGCTTGTGATCTCTTCAGGTCTTAATGCCATCCTACCTCCCAAACGTCATTGCGAGCGTTAGCGAAGCAATCTATGTTACAGAGATTGCTTCGTCGCTTCGCTCCTCGCAATGACACATTATACCGTTCTTCTTGCAATCAACTCTTTCCTTAGCAAATCTATCTTATTTTTCACGGACCCGTCGATAATCCTGTTTTTTACCTGCACAAAAACGCCGCCGAGAAGCGCCGGATCCAACTCTTTTTTCACCGTGATCCGGTAACCGGCGATTTTTTCAAGGCCCAAAACAATCTTTTCCTCAAAGCGCGGGTCGAGCGGCCTAGCCGTCCGTATCTGTGCGGTTCCCTGTCCCTGCGCCTCGTCGGCAATCCGCTTGAATAGGACCGTGATCTCGTGAATCAGATGAAAACGGTTCTTCCGAAAAAGAACCGTGAAAAAATTTAAGAGCGTCTCATCAAACGGCTTGTTTCTTTTCTGATAAATCCTCCCAAGAAACGCCCTTTTCTCATCGACCTTCAAACGGGGATTGGCGAGAAATTTCTCTATCGCCGGTGATCTTCCAAGAGCCGCCGAAAAGGCCACAAGCTCCGCCTCGATCTCCTCATCCTCGTGCGTCAACCGGGCGATCTCAAACAGGGCCCGCGCGTAACGCTCGGCGGCCAGCAAGTCCTTCATTTAAATTTTCTCAAGCTCCTTGATGAATTTATCCACAAGCCGCTCGTGCTCCTGCGGGCTGATCTTCTCCTCGAGGATTTTCTCGGTCATGAGACTCGAGAGCTCAACGAGCTGGTCGCGCATCGAAAGTCGCGCCTGCGCGAGGTCCTGCTCAATCTCCGCCCGCGCGCGCTCGATCATCTTCTGCGCGTCCTGGCGGGCCTTCTCCTGGATGTCCCTCGCCAGTACCGTGCCGAGTCCGGCAGCTTCCTGGATCTTCACGCGGGCCTCTTCCTCGATACGGTCCAGCCGCTGGCGATAGTCCTTTTCAAGCGCTTCGAGAGACAGCTGTTTCTTATCCAAGTCCGCGAACGTGCCTTCGATCTTCTTGCGACGGGCGTCGATCACCTGCAGAATGGGCTTGAACGCGAATTTTTTGAGCACCCAAAAAGCGATGAGAAACGCCAGAAGCTGCGTGAAGATCTCAGGCAGCGCCTGGATAATGACCTGGGTATCCATGAAAGAGAGTTAACCTACCTTGTTGATGTTCAAAAGGACGATGACAAACGCGTAGATCGTGAGCGCTTCGATCAGCGCACAGCCGAGCAGCATGTTGACAAGGATTTTGCCCGATGCCTCCGGCTGGCGGGCCGTGGCTTCCATAGCGCCGGCCACCGCCTTTCCAAGTCCTAAAGCAGACCCAAATGCCGCGATGCCCAAGCTGAGAGGCAGAGAAATCGCGAGCATTGATTGTGGATTGGTTGCCAATGATTCCATTTGAAACTCCTTTTGTTTAGAGGTTCTTGTAATTACCCATGCGCATGAACTTCCTCGTGGGGAAGCATGACTGAAATGTACACCGTGCTCAGAAGGGCGAACACAAAGGCCTGGATCACCCCGATTAAAATCTCAAGAAACAAAAAAGGCAGATGCAGCGGAACTCCGACCGGAATGTGAACGGACTTCATGATCCCGATGCCGAGCTGCAGGAAAACGGCGACCAGGATATGGCCGGCCATCACGTTTCCGTACAACCGGAACATCAGCGAGATCGGCTTCGTGAATTCGCCCATCAGATGAAGCGGAAAATTGAGCGGGACAAAAATCCACTCCGCGACGCTCTTGGGGTTTCCAGCTAGATGATAGAGGTATCCGAAAAATCCGTTTTTGGCCATCGCGACGGCCTGCACGTAAAAAAAGACCGAGATCGCCAGAGGCGCGGTGGTGGTAAGATACGCGGTCGATGAATTTTGAAGCGGGACGAGGCCGTAAAGATTGGTCACGAGAATATAAAGGAAGAGAGCCCCCACAAACGGCGTATAAGCCCGTCCCCTAGGCCCCATGATGCCACAGACCAGCCCGTCAATCGTCTCAATCACCTGCTCCGCCGCCGCCTGCACGCGGCCGGGAACCATCTCGAGCTTCCTCGAAATCCTCACCGCAAAGAAAGCGATCAACGCCGTCACGAGAAAACTGAAAATCGCGGCTTCCCGCTTCTCCAGGAACTCCGAAACAGGCGAACGAGGAAACATTTCTGCCAAAAGGCCTACCCAATTGGCGACATGGGGCGTTGAATGCACGGCTCCTTCCATGCTCACTTTTCCGAGTTCAAAACTCTGCGAATGATCTGTACGATTTCCCGTATGGCCGCGGCAACCCCGAAAAGAATCAAAAACAGCTTGCCGTACGGGTCCCAGGAATACCGGTGGTCCAGCCAATTTCCCGCAAAATAGCCCAACAGAGGCCCCCCCACGAGAATAAACGGCACCGTGGAGATGGCGGCGACTTGCTTTAAAAGTTCAAACTTGTCCTGTTCGCCGATGACTGACCTCTGACAAAAAAGACGATTTTTTGGATAGGCGCGGTCATTCTAACAAGGCCGGGTGGGTTTGTCAAATAGCCGTTTTTTGGCGTTTTTCAGCTCTTGGTTTCCTTCTTCAGTCGCATATCCAGGAGGTCGCGGATCTGGGCCAAAAGGTCGATGATCTGGAGATTTTGGTAGTACAGCGCCTTGGGTTCCTCGGCCGTGTAGATGACGTCGCTCGAGGCAAGCTCATGGATCTCCTTGGCCTTCTGCTCTGCGTTCACGGCCTCCTCGGCAAACGCGCAAGGAATCAAAAAAAGACTTAAAATAATAATACTAAAAAAAACACACTTTTTTTTCATGGGTTTCCTTGGATTAGATTATACCACTATTTATCGTTGTTTTAGGAGAGCGGCTTGACGGTTTCCCACACGAGGTCTTCAACGAGCGTGGTGAGCGTGACTACCGCCTTGTCCATATGGCGGTCTTCGTAGACCTGCACCTTCACCTCGAGCGGGTCCGAGCCCTCGACGATTTCCCTTTTGACGCGCCACTTGGTGCCGTTGATTTCAAACGGGGGCTTGTCTATCGGAGGGGAAACGACTTCGCCCAGCTCGCGGAGCTGGGACTTGGTAAGGTTAAGATTGATCATCTTTTCCATTTCGGACTTGGCGAGATTCGTGGCCGTGATAAGCGAGAGCGAGTTGGCGGTCGCGTAGAGCGAGTGTGAAAAAAGCTGC
>JAHFFL010000123.1 GCA_023247955.1 Candidatus Omnitrophota bacterium | reverse complement strand
GACCCCACCCACCAAATACTTTCCCCCTGCAAGGAAGGGAAAAATGTCGAGGCTAAGAATCCTACAAGAATGCCCGGAAGCGTCAACGCGTCCGGAAGGATGCGGTGTTTCCAATCAATCCAGGCCATCACCAAAAGCGACAAAGTGAGCGCCAGAAAAAAGACACCTTTCGGCGTAAACCCAAAGCGCTGATAAAATTCCACAAAAAGAAGCGCGCTCACGAACTCAACCACAGGGTATTGCCAGGAAATAGGCTCCAGACAAAATCGGCAGCGCCCTTTCAAGAATAGAAAACCCAGAATTGGCACGTTGTCGTGCCAACGAACGGCCTCCCGGCAAGAAAGACAATGCGAGGACGGAAAAAAGAGTGACTCGTTCTTTGGGATCCTCACAATGCAAACATTGAGAAAACTCCCGACGATGGCACCGAAGAACATTGCGATCACAACCGGCATGTTTTCAAAACCTCCAACATCGTTTCGTGAACCCCTTTAGATTGACCCGTCCAGTGCTGGAAAGAAATGGCCGCCTGCGCCGCGAGCATCCCGAGGCCGTTAGCCCGAGGCCAACCCAGACTTTCGGCCATTTTCAAAAGCCGCGTTTGGCCAGGCGCATAAATTAAATCGTAAACAAAGGCCTTTTCACGCAACAGTTCCAAATCAAAAGCGATCGGGTCCTCAGTCTTCATTCCGCAGGAAGTCGCGTTCACCACCAAATCAATTCTCTCCCGCCGAACAGTATCCAAAGATTCCAACGACTCAATCTCTGTCTCAGAAAAAAAACTGGATAAATAACTCTGCAAACCCGCGGCGCGCCCCGGCGTCCGGTTATAAATCCAGACGCTTTCAGCGCCGGCATGGGCCAACGCAAACACCGCGGCGCGGGCCGCGCCCCCGGCGCCTAATACTAAAATATTTTTAGCGGCGGGGTTGAATTGTAATTCGTTCTTGAGCGCGGCCAAAAAACCCGGCACATCGGTATTGAAACCATAAAGCCGGCCGTTCCGGTTCACCACCGTATTGATGGCCCCAACGCATCGGTCAGCGTCTTCGGGGATTTCATCCACCAAATTGATGGCCATTTCTTTGAAAGGGATGGTAATATTGACTCCCCGAATACCCAGAGAACGGATCGCCTCGAAGGCCAGACCTAGCGATTCCTTCTCAATGGGGAACGCGAGATAAACCGCGTTCATCCCCAATTTTTTAAAGAGCGCGTTGTGGATGAGCGGAGAAAGAGAGTGGCGGACAGGGTTACCGAATATCCCGTAAAGCTGGGTCTCGGCGTTCAAAGTCACACGCGGGTCTGTCATTAAAATTAAACTCCATGAGCAACGCGGTCTTTCTTGGAGATCAAAGGCTTGTAAAGAATCTTGTTAATCGCGTCCAGATAGGCCTTCACACTCGCCTCGATCACATCCGTACTTAAACCCCGTCCGATAATCACCTCGTCGCGGGCCCCCTCCACTTTCACACTGACCTCTCCCTGAGCGTCTTTTCCCACCGTGACGGAACGAATCTGATAGTCCAAGAGCCTCGTTTTTCGCTTGATGAGACGATCGATAATCTTGTAGGCGGCATCCACGGGACCGCTGCCGGTGCCCTTGGCGCTTAAAAATTTTGATTTGGATTGGATCTTAAGCGTCACCACCGGATCCTTGCCGGTCTCCGCCACGACACCGAGGAAAACCAGCGCGTACGTTTTCGGGGTCGCCACGATTTCTTTTTCAACCAAAGCGACCAGATCGTCGTCAAACACCTCTTTTTTCTTGTCTGCCAACGCTTTAAAATCTCCAAACACGATATCCAATTCCTTAGGCTTCAGCGCATAGCCTAGTTTACTCAAACGATTTTCCAGCGCGTGCCGCCCGGAGTGTTTGCCGAGAACAAGCTGGGTCTCTCCAAATCCCACATCCTCCGGCCGCATAATTTCGTAAGTTTTTCGAAGCTTCAAAAGACCGTCCTGGTGAATCCCGGATTCATGCGTAAAGGCGTTCCGCCCAACCACCGCTTTGTTGGCCTGAACCGTCATACCGGTAAGTATGCTCACCAAACGGCTGGTTTTACAAATTTGATCGCGGCGAATATTCGTGTGTTTATTTTCAAAAATATCTTTGCGGGTATCCAGGGCCATCACGATCTCCTCCATCGCGGCGTTTCCGGCGCGTTCGCCGATGCCGTTCACGGTGCATTCCACTTGACGCGCGCCGGAACGGATCGCCGCAAGCGAGTTCGCCACGGCCAACCCTAAATCATTGTGACAATGCACGCTAATCATCGCTTCATCAATGTTTGGAACATTTTGAAAAATACCTCGAATCAACTCACCAAACTCAAACGGCGTCGTATAACCCACGGTGTCCGGGATATTCAAAATCCGTGCCCCGGCGTCTATGACCGCCTCAAGCACCTGGTACAAAAAAGCGGGTTCCGTTCTCGAGGCGTCCTCGGGTGAAAATTCGATCTCGTCGATGTGTTTTCTGGCGTACTGCACCGACGAGGCGGCGATACGTAGGATTTCGTCTTTGGCCTTATTCAATTTAAAACGGCGGTGGATCTCGGAAGTCGCGATAAACACATGAAGCCTCTTATGCGCGGCGGGCTTCAGGGCCTCGAGCGCGACATCCATGTCTTTTTGTATCGTCCGCGCCAACGCGCAGATGGTCGGGCCTTTCACCTCTTTGGCGATGCGCTTGACTGCCGCCGCGTCACCGGGCGAGGCGACCGGAAAACCTGCCTCCAAAATATCGACGCGAAGCTCCGCAAGCTGCTTAGCGATCTCAAGCTTTCCTTTTTCATCCAGGCTCGCGCCCGGAGACTGCTCGCCGTCTCTTAATGTGGTGTCAAATATGTAAATGCGGTTTTTATCGTCCATGCCTCAAAGCCATTTCATCATGCCTCTCAACTCGGCGCCTACTTTTTCAATCGGGTGCGTGTCATCCGCCCGCCGGATCTTTTGAAATTTTCCGTTTCGATAATCCGCCAGAAACTCCTTCGCGAATTTTCCGGACTGCACTTCTTTTAAAATTTTCTTCATCTGGACGCGGGACTTTTGATCCACCACGCGCGGGCCTCGGGTGATATCCCCGTACTCGGCGGTATCGGATACCCGTTTTCTCATCCCCTGAATTCCTGTTTGATAAATCATGTCCGTGATCAGCTTCAACTCATGCAGACATTCAAAATAAGCGATCTCAGGCTGGTAACCGGCTTCGACCAGCGTTTCAAAACCCGCTTTAATGAGGGCGCTGGTGCCGCCGCAGAGAACCGTCTGTTCTCCGAAGAGATCTGTTTCCGTCTCCTCCTTGAAAGTGGTCTCGATCACCCCGGCCCGTGTCCCACCCAAAGCCTTCGCGTAGGACAGCGCCAATTTTTTACAAGAACCCGTGGCGTCCTGATAGAGCGCGACCAGACATGGAACGCCTTTCGCCTCTTCGTACAAACGTCTCACGAGACTCCCCGGCCCTTTCGGCGCCACCATGAATACATCCACAAACTTTGGCGGCATAATCTGCTTAAAATGGATATTGAACCCGTGCGAAAACGCCAACGCCTTTCCTTTTGACAGATGCGGCGCGACAGACTGTTTATAAATATCCGCCTGCAGAGGATCCTGCGCCAAAATGATAATGACGTCCGAATTCTTTGCCGCGTCTTGGGCGCTGACCGGCTCAAACCCGTCTTTTTTGGGAATCTCGTAGTTGGGTCCGCCGGGCCGCTGTGAGACAATCACCTTGACGCCGCTGTCTCTTAAGTTAAGCGCCTGACCTCGACCATGGATTCCGTAACCAATCACACCCACCGTTTTCTTTTGAATCAACGACAAATCGGCGTCTTTGTCGTAATAAATTTTAGCCATCTATGCTCCTTTTTCCTTTTTCGAAAGCGCCACCGTTCCGGTTCTCGCAATCTCCATGATTCCCATCCCTTTCAGAATCTCAAAAATCTTTTTTGAATTTTCGCGCGTCTCCGCGCACTGCACTGTGACCACCTTCGG
>JAHFFL010000122.1 GCA_023247955.1 Candidatus Omnitrophota bacterium | reverse complement strand
CGGCGCGTGAATCCGGAGGATATCCTGCGCGGGCTTTATCTGGGAGGCCTGCGCGACAACCCGGATATAAGGAAGGAGGCGGAGAGGCTCTATCAGATAAAAATCGGCGGCGGGCGCTGTTACCTCGTGGACGTGAAAACCATGCTTGACATGAATCTTGACGGTGAAAGATTGGCGCATGAAGCGCACGAAGAAGAAATTGAAGCGTACACGAAACGAGGGCTTATCCTGGGCGCCGAGGGTGTGCCCAACCCGGACACGGAGCGCTATTTTTATATTCGCCACCGTCTGGGACCGGGCCAGTCCGATGACGCCGCGTTCGTCATGGCGGGCATCCTTTATAACGCGGATGTCGCGCTCGGGGTGTTTTTGGCGGACGCGATCGACACGCTTGAAAAATACGCGCCCGTATTCAAAGACCAGGACGGCGCCCTGGCGTTTCAGATTGGCAGGGGATTCAAGGATCTTCGACTTCGCATGGAAGACGTGTACGAGTTCGCTTCCCTGGCCGCGATCCCCGAGGCGGAAGAGCACCGGGTGCCGGACAGTTCGCTCCGCTATCTTTTGTCCGTGGATCAGCGCTCCCAGACCTGCGCCTTCAGGACGCATCTGGATTTTATTCAAGGTAAGCCCGTGACGCCGATCCCCGTCAGCTTCAAGAGAATACTTTCCACGCAGTTTTACGAGTATGTCAACCGGCGCCTGGTGAGCGTGTCAAAGCTCGAGAAGCTCGCCGTGCCGAATCTGACGGTCAGGGAATTGGACATCCCCGTGCTGGACGCGGCAAAAAGGGATTTTGGCGTGATCTCGAAAGACGCCACCCTCGCGGAGGCGGTGCGCAAATTCAAAGAGACCAAATGTGACGTGATTGTCATTCAAGACAAAAATAACAAGGTGGTTGGCACCTTGCGCGCGGCGGATATTTTGATCTTTTTGGACGGGACGGAGGGCTCAACGTGCCGGAATTAAGACGCGACCCCGTCGTGGGCTACTGGACCATCATTTCCACCGAGCGTTCTCGCCGTCCGGTGGAATATCATTCCAGCCCGGTGACGGAAGAACGCAGCTGCCCTTTTTGCGAAGGGCGCGAGTCCGAGACGCCCAACGAGATTTACGCGGTGCGGGAGCCCGGGACACCGCCGAACGGCCCCGGCTGGCGCGCCCGCGCGATATTAAGCAAGATGCCGATCCTGGCCGAGCCGGACGGATCGGATCGTTTCGGGCGCGGCATTTATGATTTGATGGAGGGCGTCGGAAAGCACGAGATCATCGTTGAAAGCCCCAGGCACCGCCACAGTCTCGACGAGCTTGAGGTTTCGGAGATTGAGGCGGTGATACAGGTCTACGCGGAGAGGCTTAACGAGCTGGGAAAAGATCCGCGTTTCATATACGCCCTGCTCTTTAAAAACCACGGCCTGATCTCGGGTTCCGCCCGCGACGTGATCCGCCACACGCGTTCTCAGCTTATCGCGATGCCGATCACCCCCAAACGCCTGAAGGAAGAGCTCGAGTCCGCCAGGAGTTATTTTGAACGGAGGGAGCGCTGTGTTTTCTGCGACATCTTAAGGCAGGAATCCCAGGAGGCCGCGCGCGTCGTTTCGGAAAACAAACGCTTCTTTGCCTTTTGCCCTTTTGCTTCGCGTTCCCCTTTCGAGGTCTGGATACTCCCCAAAATGCACTGTCCGGATTTCGGCCGCTTGGAGGCCGCCGCCTTCGCGGATTTGGCGCTGATCCTGAAACAGTGCCTTTTCAAAATTCGTGCTCTTTTGCAGGACCCGCCCTACAACATGGTCCTTCACACGGCCCCTTACCGCCATTCAAAGAAGCAAGGGTACTGGAAAACGCTTGAGGACGACTTTCACTGGTATTGGCAGATCACACCGCGGCTCACCCGCGACGCGGGGTTTGAATGGGGCACCGGTATTTATATCAACCCCACGCCGCCGGAAGACGCGGCGCTTTTACTTAGAGAAACAGCGTATGCCACAACTGCGTAAAGATCCCATTACCAACCGTTGGGTGATCGTCAACGTGGAAAAGCCCGCGGCGGCGGATTCCTTTTTCTCCGCCACCGCCGCCAAATCCAGCAAGACCTGCCCGTTCTGCCCGGGCAATGAATCCATGACGCCGCCCGAGATATTTTCCATCCAGAAAAAAGGGGCCGTGAAATCGGCCTCCGCCTGGCAGGTGAGGGTGTTCCCCAACAAGTTCCCCGCTCTGCGCATCGAAGAGAGCCCGGACAAATACGCGTTTGGGATTTATGACAAGATCGGGGGTTTTGGCGCCCATGAGGTGATCGTGGAGAACCCGGATCATCAAAAAGAAATTCCCCAGTTGTCCCTCGAGGAGGTTCAGCTTATTTTACGCGCCTGCCGTGAGCGCTGTCTGGATTTAAGGAAGGATACGCGGTTCAAATACATCCTGATTTTTAAGAATTACGGCGCGGCGGCGGGCGCCAGCCTCGAGCACCCCCATTCACAGCTCATCGCGCTTCCGGTGGTGCCTTCGCGCGTGCTGGGGGAGATCAAGGGGGCGCTTAAGCATTTTGAATACACGGACCGCTGTGTGTACTGCGACATGCTGAATCAGGAAAGGGCCGAGCAGGCGCTTACGGTTTTTGAAGACGCCGATTTCACGGCCTTGTGTCCGTTTGTCTCGCGCTTCCCGTTTGAGACTTGGATATTGCCTAAAGTCTATGAGGCCTCTTTTGACGCTCTCTCGGATGAGGGCATAAAATCGCTGGCAAGGGCGCTGAAGGCCACTCTCGCCAAGATACAGACGGCGCTAAAGGACTGTTCGTTCAACTGGATGATTCATACCCTGCCGCTGCATGGGAAGGAGTTCGAAAGTTTTCACTGGCATATGGAGATTATCCCGCACCTGACGCAGGTGGCCGGTTTTGAGTGGGGGACGGGCTTTTATGTGAATCCCACCCCGCCCGAACTGGCGGCCGTGACGCTTAGGAACGTCCCGGTAAATTTTTGACATTTGGTGTTTTAATATGATATATTCCAAGCATGAGTTCAACCAGCCAATGGAGTTTAAAAATGAAAAAATTGATCAGCCTTAGTTTAATGTTGTTGCTTTTAGGCGCGTCTTATAAGGTTTGGGCCGAGGAAACCGAACCCGTTTCAGCCGCTCCCACTGTCCCGCCGGCCTCGACTAATGAGGAAACCGCCGCTCCGGCGGCGGCCGGGGAGCAGTTGACGGTTCCTGCGCCTGTTGAGGAAAAGGCGGCGCCGGCGGAAGCTCCCGCGGTGGCTCCTTCGACAGCCGCTATTGCGACCGACTCTACAGCCAAGGCTGCGGAGCCCGTGAAAGCAGAAGCGGCTTCGGCGGCGGATAATCTTGAGTTTGTCTCCGGCCAAGTCGCTTCCGTGGATGAAGCCTCGAAGACGATCACGGTCAAGCTCTACGGCGAGACCGAGGATAAGACGAGCGAGAAAATGCTTTCGGTGAAGCTCGATGAGTCCACGGATATCACCGATGGGGAAAAGGACAGGGAGCTTAAATCGCTCACGGCGGGCACCGAGGTTGATGTGGAATATGACCCGGCGGCCAACAAGGCCACTTATATCTTCGTATATTGAGCGCTTCGTTTATTGAGCAATAAGAATGTGGGGGCGGCGTCTGGCATGCGGGCGTCGCCCCTTGCGTGTTTTGCGTTTTTCCTTCCATGTCAGTCTTTAAAAAATTAATCCAGCAAATCGAAATCACGAACCGCCGCCGGCGCCTCTTTAAAAAAGGCGACTGCATTCTTGTCGCCGTCTCGGGCGGGCCGGATTCGACGGCGCTATTACTGCTTCTGGCCGCCTTGCGGCGGAAATACGGGCTTAAACTCGCCGCGGCGCATTTGAATCACGGGCTGTTGAGAAAAGAGGCGGCGCGCTATTTGATTTTCGTAAAAAAAATCTCGAAGCGACTCGGCGTGCCGGTAGTTTCAAAAAAAGTGGACTTGAGAAGACTCTCCAAAAAATACAAACGCTCTCTGGAAGAGACAG
>JAHFFL010000006.1 GCA_023247955.1 Candidatus Omnitrophota bacterium | reverse complement strand
TTCCACTTTCTCAAGCAGTTCCCGCGCGCCTTGAGAAATGGCCTTCAGACTGGTGGAAAGTTCCTGCAGCTCTTCTGTCTCCTGGACACCCACCGGCTCAATCAGGTCTCCCTTGGCGATTTTCTCCGCAGTCAGCGTCAAATCCGTGATGGAGATGACCATCTGCTGCGTGATCTTATAACCCGTAAAAGACAGGACAACGCTACTGAGCATCACAAAATTGATCTTAAAAAGGATGCCCGGATCAACCCGAAAAGGATAGGTAATAAACAAAGAAGCGATGTAAATACCTACGAGCAAAGGGAGTACCGACATCAAGCAAAAAGACACCAATAGCTTATACTTTAGCTTTGTGGGCAGTATAGAGACCTCTTTCAAGAATGACATACTTTTGTCCTTTCTTGATAAGAATTATATACTATAGATTAAAATTAGTCAATGATGATTAATTTAGAATAGCGGGCGGTGTATTTTGAGGTTCAAGAGAAGCCCTATGGCCAGCATGGTCATTACGACAGAGCTGCCTCCGTAACTGACCAGGGGCAAGGGGACTCCGACCACCGGAAAAAGGCCCATCGTCATCCCGGTATTAATAATGGTCTGTACAGCCAGCATCGTCGTGACCCCGCAGGCCAACTGGCTTCCCAGCCGGTCCGGTATTTGGGCCGCGATCCGATAGCCCCTTTGGACAATCAGCCAAAAAAGGAATAAAACGGCTGCGGAAGCAACAAGCCCTCCCTCCTCGGCGATTACGGCAAAGATAAAATCCGTATGGCGTTCGGGAATAAAGTGAA
Organism: Candidatus Omnitrophota bacterium; assembly: GCA_023247955.1. Taxonomy (GTDB): domain Bacteria; phylum Omnitrophota; class Gorgyraeia; order 2-02-FULL-51-18; family 2-02-FULL-51-18; genus JACPAX01. Next base: position 15,860 of record JAHFFL010000006.1, on the reverse strand, counting down.
GCTGGTTTTGCGGGCCACTCATAAACCCCTTGCCGAACAACCCCCCGGAACCGATGGCGATTTTGGACTGGATAATCGTATAGCCGGCGCCAAGCGGGTCCGCGTTGGGATTGATAAAAACCAAAAGCCGCGCCTTCTGGTATTCTTTCAAAAAAAGGAAAAAGACCGGCGAAACCAGCACCGCTACGACCAGCAACCACCCCATGGTTTTTGAGCGGAATCCCCAAAGGTACAGCATCGAAAAAAGGATGGGCAGCAAACTGAGCGCCGTGCCCAAATCCGGCTCCTTGAGAATCAAAAGAAACGGCACCCCCACCACGAGAAACGGAACCGCGAGCTTGCTCCGGGAGATATATTCCACGCGGTTTTGGGAGAAAAAATTGGCCAGGACCATGATCACCGAGAGCTTTGTGATCTCGGACGGTTGAAAGTTAAAACCTCCGAGCCCAACCCAGCGATGGGCGCCCAGGCGCGCCGGCATGAAAAGAACAAGTAGCAAAAACAAAAAACTCCCCCAATAACACGGCCACGCCAAGTCCTGAAATCTGAAATAATCGATGCGCACTACGAGAAAAACAATCAGCACTCCGACCGCCATCCACAGCACCTGCCGGATCGCGAGCGTCTCCCCCAGCGATTGCTGAGACTGAAACGACGCGCTGTAAATGCTGAGGAATCCTATTAAAAAAATCCCCAGCGGCGCGAAAAACAAAATTTTATCAAACTGCCCGAAGCCGATTTTCCTTCTCATAGATAAGCGTTTTCCGACAGCCATTTAAAGACCGAGCTTGCCAGAGTCGCCGCCGCGATTCCCCCGCGCCCGCCGTTTTCTAAAAAAACGACCATTGCGATTTTTGGATTTTTGGCCGGGGCATAACCGACAAACCACGCATGCGTCTTGTCCTGGCCTGACTGCGCGGTTCCCGTTTTTCCGGCGATCTCAAGGCCTGGAACTCTCGCCAAACGGCCGGTACCGCTCGGCGAACCCACCGCTTCTTCCAATCCCTTCCTCACCGCGCTCCATCCTTTTGCCGGATAAACAATGCCTTTTGTTTTCTCTCCCGCCACTTTGACGCTGTCGATTTTTTCGATCACATGGGGCTTGAAAATATGGCCGTTCGTAGCCACCACCGCAATCATCCCCAGCGCCTGCAGCGGCGTTACCTGCAGATAGCCCTGGCCGATGGCAAGGTTAGCGGTTTCCCCTTCGTACCACGGCTCGTGAAGTTTCTTTTTCTTCCATTCCCTCGAGGGGACAAAACCTTTTCTCTCGGCGGGCAAGTCAATGCCGGTTCGTTGATTAAAACCTAGTTCCACGCTCTTTTGAAAAATCGCATCCGCGCCGGCCAGGATTCCTGCGTTATAAAAATAAATATTGCAGGAATGCGTGAAGGCCTCCGCCAACACTTGGGGGCCGTGGCCCTCGCTGTTCCAGCAATGAAAATGATTGTCGCCCAGCACCCACTCGCCGCTGCAATGGATCTTCGTGTCGGGCGTGATCTTAGCTTTCTCAAGCGCCGCAAGCGCCGTCACCATCTTGAAAATAGACCCTGGAGGATACTGTCCGCGGATGCCGCGATTCACCATCGGCGAGCCCTCTCCATAGAGATACTCGCGGACTTGCCTTCTGCCTTTTTTGGAAGCAAATAAATTTGGGTCGAATGACGGAGAGCTGGCGATCGCCAAAAGCCCGCCTTCCCTGAGCTCCATCACAATAATCGAGCCCTTCTTGGATTCTAAGTTCTCCTGCAGATAATCCTGTAGCCGCGCGTCGACCGTGAGCCCGATGTCTTTGCCCGGTTTGGGCTCCCGCACTCCCAGCACCCGCACCATACGCCCGCGGTTGTCCACCTCGATCTGCAGTCCCCCCGAAAATCCGCGCAGGTAACTCTCATAACTTTTCTCAACGCCCTCTTGCCCGACCCAGTCCGAATAACTATAGCCGTACAGCTCCACCGAATCCGCCGCTTCGCCGGCCATGGGCCCGGTATAGCCGACCAGATGCGCGGCCGCTTTGCCGTATGGATATTCCCTTTGGGGCCTGGTTTCCACCATGAATCCCGGCAGCATGTCCAGACGCTCCTCGATCGCGACGGCCTTCCGTATTCCAATGTTCTCGGCGATAGAAACGGTCTGAAAAGCGCCGGGCCTTCCCCCGTAAAATCTCTTCTCGAGCGCCCCGGCGTCCTCGCCCAATACGGGCGCAAGCAGTTCACAGCTCTTCTTGATCCCGGACTTGGCTTCACGGTAAATCGCCGAGCAGTTAAAGCTGAGCTGGTTATCGGCGAGCAAACGGCCGGAACGGTCCATGATTTTTCCGCGCGCGCTTTCGAGATAAATAATGCGGATACGGTTTTTTTCCGAGCGGACGCGGTAATAGTCGCCTTGAAAAACCTGCATGCGGACGAGAGTGGCGAGTAAAACCAGAAAACAGACAAGCGCCAACGACGAAAGACGTTGGACGCGGCTCATGCCTTGAAAAGCCCCTGGGTCCCGTGCGGGGGAGTCATGCGTCCGAATAAACGGAAAAGAATGGGAGAAAAAAACGCGGTGGAAAGAATACTGGGCCACACAAACGCTTCTTTCAAAATCTCAAAAACACCTCCGGTGTTTAAAAGCGCTTGGGTGGCCGACAGGTGAAAAAGGGTCGTCGCATAAACCAAGACCGCGGGCAACACGACCCGCGCGAGCAGATTTTCGCGAAAAAACGTCGTCGCCGTGTAGCCGGCGGCAAGACCGCACAGGCCAAGCGCCATCATCTCATAGCCGATCTTCCCCACGCCGAAAATCTCGGAAAAAACGCCGGCAGTTACTCCGAGCACAAAACCGAAGGCCGGCCCCCGGGCAAGGCCGTAATATACGACACCGATCAGAACCAGCGCAGGAACCTTGTCCGAAAAAATCAGGCCAAGCGCGTTTTGAATCAGAAAAAGGAGGAGGATCAGCATCAAGGCAACGACCCTTGAAGAAATCACGCCGCCTCCTTTTCTTGCGGCTCAGATGACGAACCGGCCGCGAGGCAGGCGACCTCTTCCACGCGGCTAAAATCGGCGTACGGCGTGATCTCGGCCACCTGGTACATTTGTCCCGGCTCTTTCCAAACCTTCTTTACTTTTCCCACCAGTATTCCTTTCGGAAAAAGATCGGCAAGTCCCGCTGTCTCGATAATGTCGCCTTCCGACACGGGAATTTCAATCGGCAGATATTTTGCCCGGCATTCGGCGGACATTGTGCCGATGAGGACACCCATTTGCCTCGTCCTTTGGACAAGCACGCCGATGCGCGAACTGACGTCATTGATCAAAAGGACTTTCGCGAGGTGAGGACCCACCTCAACCACCTTGCCGACCAACGACGATTCGGACAACACCAACATCTGGGGACGTATCCCCTCCTGGCTCCCCTGATCAATAAGCAGTGTGCGGTTTTGCCCCCACAAAGATTTGGCCACCACCCTCGCGAAACGGACCTTGCGGATGTCCGGCGGAACCGCGCGGCGCAGGCCCGCGAGTTTTCTTAAGCGTTCGTTTTCGAGACGGAGCTCTTCCATCTGTACGGCATCTACCCGGATTTGGCCGATGGCGCCGCGAAGCGCTTGAAGTTCTTCAGAGTTTCTTCGGAAATAAAAAAGATCCGCCAGGAAATCCGAAGCCCTTTCGGAGAACTGTATCGGAAATTTCAGGACGGAGTAAAGGGTTGTTTTTAAAGACACCGTGAGATTTGAAGGGAGCGCGAGAAGTACCAGAAAAAACGCGGTAGTCGTAAAAAATACGCGGGGTTTTTTAAACACGTTTTGCAACGAGTTGACGGCGAAAAAGCCGTCAACTTTCCAAGCTGCGGTTGGCCGAGACCGTGACTCTCTTCAGGTAGTGCAGTTCGCTCAAAATCTTTCCCGTGCCCGTTGCTACGGCGATTAGGGGATTTTCCGCCACATGCACCGGAAGCCCCGTTTCTTCCGAAATCAATTTATCGAGGCCACGAATCAAAGAGCTTCCGCCTGCCATCACGATGCCACGGTCAATCAGGTCCGCGCAGAGCTCGGGCGGCGTCCTCTCAAGCGTCACGCGCACCGCTTCAATGATGCACTGGATCGGCTCGGCGAGCGCCTCTCTGACTTCTTCGGAAGTGATCTTTACCATCTTCGGAAGACCCGAGACCAAATCCCGTCCGCGGATCTCCATCGTCAGCTCTTCCTCGAGCGGATAAGCAGAGCCGATACGGATCTTGATCTCCTCGGAGGTCCTCTCACCGATCATCAAATTATAAGTTTTCTTGACATGTTCAACAATCGCCTCGTCCATCTCGTCTCCGCCGATGCGAATGCTCTTGGAAAAAACGATCCCAGCCAAGGAAATCACGGCCATTTCACTGGTGCCGCCGCCAATATCAATGACCATGCTGCCGGCCGGTTCCTGGATGGGAAGACCGACCCCGATGGCCGCCGCCATTGGCTCCTCCACGAGATAGACTTCGCGCGCGCCCGCGTGCAGAGCTGAATCTCTCACGGCCCTTTTTTCCACTTCCGTGATGCCGGAGGGAATAGCGATCACCATGCGCGGGCGGACAAAACGTTTGCGGTTATGGACTTTGTTGATGAAATAACGGAGCATGCTTTCGGTGATTTCGAAGTCAGCGATGACGCCGTCCTTCATGGGACGGATCGCGACGATGGAACCGGGGGTGCGGCCGAGCATGCGCTTGGCTTCGTCGCCCACGGCGAGCACTTCGCTCGTGCCTTTGCGTATCGCGACGACCGAGGGCTCACAAAGCACAATGCCCTGGCCTTTGACGTTGACCAGGGTGTTGGCAGTACCAAGGTCAATCCCCATGTCATTGGAGAAATAACCCAGTACTTGATCGGTAAATTTATCGAGAATTCCCAAGAATTTTGCCTAGAAATATTTTTCTTAACGTACGACCATGGCGCAGATTATAACAACGCCCGTAGGGGGTGTCAATGAATTCAGATCTTCTCCGCGCTGATCAAGGCCTCAAGCGCTGGGCCTGTTTCGGGCTCGCTGTCATGGATGTAATTCACCAGCACCCTCGTAATCGGCACCGGGTAAAGGTCAATATTCCTGAGAAGCAGCGTATAAACCTCCCCGGTATACTCGTCCGCCGTGCGGGAAAACTTGACCCTGTTTTTTTTCAGGATAGCCATCGACTGCTCGATGCTCTTCAGGCGATCCTCCGGGTACATCTGAAACCAGTCAAGACCCGAGACGCTCTTGAGCTCCTTCGCAAAAAGAGGCGCCGCTGCGAGCGTCGCGCAAATGACTCCAACCCATACAAATTTTAACTTCATGGCTCTCTCTTTCCTACGCTATTGTATAGACCCCGGGGCGCGATGTCACTTGAAAAATACCTCAATCCCCAAACTACCCAACAGGTGAAAAAAGTCCGGAAAAGAAGTATTGATGCACTCGATGTCCCGTACGATCGTCTCGCTCTCGGCAATAAGGCCGGCCACAACCAGCGACATCGCGGTGCGATGGTCCTTAAAAGAATCGACCGCAGCGCCCCGTAGCGGCGTCGGGCCTTCAATAGTAATCGTATTCCCCTCGGCTTTGATTTTAGCGCCCATCGCGGCCAACTGCGTGACTATTGAATGGATCCGGTCGGTCTCTTTCACCCTCAGCTCGTCGGCTTCATGAATGATGCTCGTGCCTTCGGCCTGCGTCGCAAGAACCGCGAGAATTGGAATCTCATCGATCAGCGATGGAAGTTCCTCTTTTCGGATTTCGAACGCGCGGAGGTCTCTCGTCTCCAAGTAAAAATCCGCCGCGGGTTCGGGGCCTTTGCTATCGGACGATTCGGCGTGGACGCTGACCCCCATCCTCTTGAGCACCTCCAAAATTCCGGTGCGCGTCGGATTCCACAACAGATGGCGGAAATGAATCTTTGCTCGCAACAAAACCGAAATCGCGATGAAAAAAGCGGCGCTGGAAATATCCCCGGGGATCTCGAAACTACGCGCCTTGAGCGACTGTCCGCCCTCCACCGAAACCTTCAGGCCTTGCCGGCGCACCCGTCCGCCGAAATACTCGATAAAATTTTCGGTGTGATCACGCGACAGCACGGGCTCGGTGACCGACGTCGTGCCGTTGGCGTATAAACTTGCGAGAAGAATCGCCGACTTCACCTGAGCGCTCGGCACTGGAAGCTTGGCATCAATGGCCTTGAGGTCTCCCCCGCGTACCGTAATCGGCGCGAAGTTGGCATTGTCCCTGCCTTCAAACACGGCGCCCATTTGGCTTAAATAATCCGTGACGCGCCGCATCGGTCTCGAGGAAAGCGAGGGATCGCCGGTGAGCGTCGCCCGAAAGGGACAGCCGGCCAAAATCCCAAGAAGCAGACGCATCGCAGTGCCGGAATTACCGAGATTAATTTCCTTTTTTGGCGCTTTGAGCGCGTGGAGACCGCGGCCTACGATTTGAATTTCCGAAGGCGACACGGAACAGATTTTCACACCGAGATTTTTAAAGGCCTCGCGCGTGCAGATACAGTCCTCGGCGGACAAGAGGTTGGTAAACGATGAGGCGCCTTCCGCCAGAGACCCGAAAATAATGGCCCGGTGCGAAAGTGACTTGTCGCCGGGAAACAACAAGGTCCCTGAAACGGCGTGTTTGACTTTTTTTATTTTGACTTGGCTCACCGGAGCGCTCTCCGAATCATCTCTTGAAATGCCTCAGGCAGCGGACTTTCAAAGACCATCATTTTACCACTTTCAGGATGCAAAAATTCTATCTTGGAGGCATGCAGCGCCAAACGCCTCCCTGCTGTCGTCTCGGTGGGTTTCCTGCCGTAAATCGGGTCGCCGATCACCGGATGCCCCAGATGGGCCAAATGCACGCGGATTTGATGGGTCCTCCCCGTGACAATCTTCAGTTCCAAAAGCGTGGCAGCCGGGAAACGGCGAAGCACCTTATAATGGGTCAACGCCTCTTTACCCAAACTATCGCCGCGGACGGCCATTTTTTTTCTTTGCTTGGGATCGCGGCCTATCGGAAGCTCGACATGTCCCTCTTCAAATTCCATACGTCCGCTGACAAGCGCCGTATAGGTTTTAGCGAGCGTCCGCGTCGAAAACTGAAGCTGCAGCGCCCGATGAGACGGATTATTCTTCGCGATCAGAAGAAGCCCCGAGCTGTCCTTGTCCAGGCGGTGCACGATCCCCGGCCGCAGCGGGCCGCCAGACGTGGAAAGTTCGGCGCCACGCCCCAAAAGCGCCTGGACCAGAGTGCCTTTTTTATTGCCAGCCCCCGGATGCACCACCATGCCGGCCGCTTTGTCCACAACCAGTAAACTCTCGTCTTCGTAAACGATGCTTAGCGAAATATTTTCGGCAACGAGAGAGTGTTCATGCGATACCGGCAACTCTCCGGCGATCTGGTCCCCCTCTTTCACACGCTCCCCGGGCTTGCATGGCTTCCCATTTAAGCGGATTTTGCCGTTCTGAAACGCCGCTTTGATCTGGCTTCTTGAGAACTGGCGGCCCAACGCTTCAGCGAGAAACGTGTCCGCCCGGATCGACAAGTACAGGGAAGGCACGACGATTTCAAAATTTTTCATGGTTGGTCTTCTGTTTTAAGATCGCCGCATAAAGAACACAGGCCCCTGCGAACAGCACGATACTCGTCCATTGTGGCAGGGTAAGAAAAACGACCGGCGTCTGGTCTCCACGGAAAAACTCGAGAAAAAACCGAGTGGCGCTGGTCAGGAGAAGGTAAAGCACAAAAATCTCGCCACGACGCCGTTTCGCAAGCGAACGCCACAGAAGGAGGGCCGAGATTAAACAAAGAGCCGCGAATTCATAAAGCTGCACCGGCAGTCTTGGCTCGTCCTGGCCCGGAAAGACCACGCCCAACCCCGAAGCGGCGATTTTCCCGTAGCAGCAACCGTTAAAAAAACAACCCAGTCGCCCGACGGCTTGAGCGAGCGCCGTCACCGGCGCGAAAAAATCGCAGAGATCGATCAGAGGCCAACGCCGGGCGCGCGCGTAAAGGATCCCGGCCGCGGCTGCGACGATGAACCCCCCGTACCAGACCAGGCCGCCTTCCTGGATGTTCAGCACACGCCATGGATCGCTTCGGTAATCCTGGGCATGTTGCAGCACGTAGAGCAGCCGCGCGCCCGCGAGACCCGACAAAAAAAGAAAACATACAAGATCACTGACCACCGTCCGTTCCAGGCCGTGCCGGGCGGCCCTTTGGCCGGCCACCCAAAAACTTAAGAAAAGCGCCAGCGCCACAAAAAACCCGTACGAGTAGAGCGTGACAGGCCCCCAATGGAAAAGGACCGGATGCATCAGCGCGTCCCCTCAGTTTTCCGGCGCCAAAGAAAACTCAGCAGCACAAAAAACACCCCCAGGCAAATACTTGTGTCGGCGATGTTGAACACCGGCCAGACACGAAAATCCAAAAAGTCGATCACATAACCGAAACGCAGACGGTCATAAAGATTGCCGGCCGCGCCCGCGGCGACAAACGCCCAGGCGTAGTGGCTGAAAGCGGGGTCTTGAGAACCTTGACCGGCCCTCCGACCCCCAAATAATTCGCGACAAAGATAAACGGTGATCACGACGACCGAGAGCGCGGAGACCACGATAAGAAAATTGCCCGCGTCCTTAAGCGCTCCGAAGGCCGCGCCGCTGTTGTTCACGCGCGTCAGGTGAAAAATACCCGGGAAAACGGCGAGGCCCTGCCCTTCTGAAAAATTCTTTTGGATGACGATCTTGGAAAGCCGGTCGAGGATGAAAACGACGGGGGCGATGAAAATAAAGAAGGGCCTTCTACCCATCAACAAACTATTTTCTCTTTTTTTCTTGTTTCTCCTGGCAAGGAACGCAGAGCTCGGCGTAAGGAACGGCCTTCAAACGCACCTTTGATACTTTTTTGTTGCACAGTTCACAGAGCCCGAACGTTTTATTTTCGATTTTCTCGAGGGCCTCGTCGATGCGGTTCAGGATTTTCTGTTCGTTGTCCGCGAGCCCCAACGAAAATTCGCGGTCGTAATTATCGGTTGCCATGTCCGCCATATGAAGACTGTAGGCGGAAAGATCGCCGGCGGCTTCCCGCTGGGAAGTTTTCAACGCATCGTTGGCGATGTGCTCTATCCCTTTGGCGAGCGCTTCTTTCTTTTTGAGCAAGAGCTCCTTAAAAAACTTCAGCTCTTTCTTATCCATGAATTGTGGCTCCTTTTAAAACCTCGACGCAGCGATGGCAAAGCGTCTTGTGTTCTTTGTCATTCCCCACGGACTCGCGAGTATTCCAGCAACGCTCGCACTTCTGGCCTGCGGCCTTGGTTACCGTGACACCCAGTCCGTCCCCCGAAACTTCCGCCCCGCTTCCGGCCACTCGCACCCCCGAGACCAAAAAGAGACCGGGTAAATCTTTCTCAAAATCCTTCAAAAAAACAAAATCTTCCTTTTTGGAAAGAGCTAATTCTACCTCAGCTTCCAACGAATTGCCAATTTCTTTTTTTTCTCGTTTTTCCTCAAGCGCCTTCAGGACTTTTTCTCGGAAAGAAAGAAAACGCTCCCATTTCTCCTCCAGGTCTACGCGCCGCTGGCGCGGATTTGCTCTGGGCCACGGCTCAAGATGCACGCTCGCCGGGAAACCCGCGCTTTTCCAGATCTCTTCGCAGGTAAACACAAGGACGGGGGCCAGGAGACGTGCGAGAACGGTCAAGATCTCATGAAGCACCGTCCGGCAGGACCTTCCCGAAACGGACCGGCGGGAATCCGTGTATAGCCGGTCTTTCAAAACATCCAGATAAAAAGAGGACATCTCGACGACGCAAAAATTATAGACCAGGTGATAAACACGATGGAACTGGTAGCCCTCATAGGCGGTGCCGACTTCTTCTTTCAAAAGTTCGAGCTTCGACAACGCCCAACGGTCCACTTCGAAAAGTTTTTCGAACTCCAGCGAATCCTTGGACGCGTCAAAACTGCTCAAATTTCCGAGTAAAAAACGGAACGTGTTGCGGATTTTCCGGTAGCCCTCGGACAAACGCCTGAGGCCATCGCTTGAGATACGGATATCATCCGAGGTGTCGCTTGAGGCGACCCATAAACGCAGGATGTCGGCCCCATAATCTTTCATCACGTCGAGGGGCGAGATCACATTCCCCTGGGACTTGGACATCTTCCGGCCCTCGCCGTCCACGATGAAGCCATGCGTCAGGACGGAGTGATAAGGAGGCTTGCCGGAATTCGCGCAGGAGATCAGCAGCGAGCTTTGAAACCAGCCGCGGTGCTGGTCGCTGCCTTCCAGGTACAGGTCAGCCGGAAAATGAAGCTCGGGATTTGCCGTCAGCACCGGCAGGTGGCTGGCGCCGGACTCAAACCAGACATCCAGGATGTCCTGCCCCTTTTTTAAATCTCGGCGGCCGCATGCGCCGCACGAAAATTTGCCTCCCGTAAAATCCATCGTCGATAAACTAAACCACGAGTCCGATCCCCGCTTCCTGAACTCGGCGCCGACGCGGCGAATCAGCGCCGCGTCGAGCACCGCCTCGTCGCAGCTCTCGCAGTAAAACACAGGGACGGGGATCCCCCAGTAGCGCTGGCGCGACAAACACCAGTCGGGCCTGGATTCCATCATGCTCGTGATGCGGTTACGCCCCACTTCAGGGACCCATTTCACTTTTTGAATCATCGCGAGGATTTTCCGGCGCAAGTCCTGGCGGTCCACGCCCATGAACCATTGGCGCGTGGCCCTGGTGATCACCGGCTCTTTGCAGCGCCAGCAGGATGGATAAGAATGCCGGATCTGGCCGGCATGCAAGAGATTTTCCTTTTGGAAAATCGCGTCTATGATCGCCTCATTGGCCTTGAGAATAAATTGGCCTTTCCAGTCTCCCGCCTCCGCGGTGAATTTCCCTTTTTCATCGACCGGCATTAAAATCGGCAGGTTTTTCTTGAGCCCGGTCTGGTAATCTTCGATTCCATGGCCGGGCGCGAGATGCACGCAGCCGGTGCCGTCCTCTTTGGAAACACTTTCGGAAGCAACAACCAAAGAGGTCCTGTCAAGAAACGGGTGGCCGGCCTGAATTCCCTCAAGGTTCTTCCCACGCGCCTTTTGCAGCACCTCGTAATTTTCAGGCGTCGCCGGTGAAATCAGCTTCATGAGCGCCGGCAAAAGGTTTTCCAATAAAATCAGAACACCGTGAGCCGGGGTCTTCACAAACACATAATCAAAATCCTGCCCCACCGCCACCGCCACATTGGCCATGAGCGTCCACGGCGTCGTCGTCCACACGGCCAGCGAAACTTTTTCACTTGCCGGGACTGAAATCCCTTTTTTTTCCAGTTCCATTCTGTCCACCGGAAATGAAATATAAATGGACGGCGACACATGGTTTTCATCGTATTCGAGCTCGGCCTCCGCCAGCGCCGTCTCGCAGGAAATACACCAGTGCACCGGCTTTAGGCTCTGATAGATAAACCCCTTTTCAACCAGCGACGCGAACGCGTCGACCACCGCCCCCTCAAACTCGGGGCTCAGCGTCAGATAAGGAGTCTCCCACTCGCCGAAAATACCGAGACGTTTAAACTGTTCCCTCTGCTTGGCGACAAACCCCATCGCGTACTGAGCGGCTTTCTTACGGAAGCTCGCGGCGTCGATCTGGTGTTTGGTGATTTTGAGTTCCTTGAAAAGCTGGTGCTCGACCGGCAGGCCGTGGCAATCCCAGCCGGGCACAAAGGGCGCGTCATAACCCTTCATGGTCTTGTGCCGGACAATTACGTCCTTGAGAATTTTATTGAGCGCATGGCCCATGTGGATGTCGCCGTTCGCGTACGGCGGCCCGTCGTGCAGGACAAATTTCTTTTTCCCCTTGCCCGCCTCGCGCAGTTTCGCGTAAAGCCCTTCGGAACGCCACTGCTCGAGAAGCTGGGGTTCCCGCCGCGGCAGGTCGGCCTTCATCGGAAAATCCGTGACCGGCAAATTGATCGTTTGTTTATAATCCATGCGCGATTTACTTCAGCCGGAGGGAAATCCCGATTAAGGTTTTCACGACGAATATTTTAAGGAAATACAACAGGAGCAGCGCAAAAAGCGGCGAGACGTCAATGCCGATGCGGTAAGAAGGGACGAGATTTCGGAACGGGGCCAGCAGCGGCTCCGTCATTCTTTCGATAAACTGCACGATCGGGTTGCTCGGGTCCGGGCTCACCCAGCTAAGCAGCGCACGAATAATGACAAGCCACCATAAGATATCCACCGCATAACTGAATACACCGCCTAGCGCTTCAAAAAAATTGGCCAGCACGAACATGTTAAACGCCCTCCCTCATTTCTTTCGAGCGGCGATGAGCCGCCCTCACCGCGTCGTGCACCACTTTACCGAAACCCTGTTTTTTAAAGATTTTGAGCGCCGCTTCGGTGGTGCCTCCTTTGGAAGCCACGCGCTCGATCAGGTCCTCGGGGTCTTCCTGGCTGTCGGCCAGGATACGGCCGCTTCCAAACGCGGTCTGATAAACCAATTTCTTTGCGATATCCACTTTCATCCCCAATTCGTAAGCCGCTTCGATCATCTTCTCGGCGAGCAGGAAAAAATAAGCGGGTCCCGAACCGCTCACGGCCGTCACGAGATCCAACATCTTCTCCGGCACCGGCACATACTCCCCAAACGCGCTCAAGATGGCCTCGGCGATCTTCCGGTGTCTGGCGGTCGCGTGTTTGCCGAGACTGAACGCCGACATCCCCGCGCCGACCAGCGCCGGCATGTTGGGCATCACGCGGATAAGACAAACGGGTTTTTTGAAAAAAGATTCTATCTTCGCCAGTGAAACACCCGCGGCGATGGAAATCACAAGCGACTCTTTGTCGGTGCCGCTGGCGATATCCTCCACCACCTCCCGCAGAATCTGCGGCTTGACGGCGAGGATGATCACGTCCGACAGCGACACGCACTGGCGGTTTGACTTGGCGATACGGACATGGGCTTCTTTTCTTACGGCATCGAGCTTTTTCCGGTCGATGTCAAAAACGGAGATGTTTTGGGGATAGACTGATTTTTCCACCAGCCCCCGCACCAGCGCCTGCCCCATGTTGCCCGCGCCGATCACGCCGATCTTAAGCCCCGAAAGGGCGGCCTTCGCAGTCACCGGAAAAGCGCCGTTCCGATACGGACCATGTTAGACCCCTCCTCTATCGCGATTTCAAAATCGCCGCTCATGCCCATGGATAAATACTTCATCTCGACATTGTTTCTTTTTAAAGATCTCAACACACTGAAAATATTTTTGAGCTTTTTAAATGCTTCGCGGCGTGGCGACTGCTCGGGGTTGTTCGGCGCCATTCCCATAAGTCCCATGATTTTCAGGCGCGGCAATCCGCCGGCGGCGTCTACGGCCGCGTAAACTTCTTCGGGCTTAAAACCGTATTTCTGGACTTCGCCGGCGATATTCACTTCCAAAAGCACCGGCATCGTCCGGTCCAATTTCGCGCATTCCTCGTCGATTTTCTCGGCAAGCCGGATCGAGTCGACAGACTGCAGCATCTGAAACATCCGCACCGCGTCGGGCACTTTGTTGGTCTGTAAATGTCCGATCATGTGCCACTGTATCGGGGGCGGAAGAGCCGAGACTTTGGTCGCGGCCTCCTGAATCCGGTTTTCGCCGAAAAGAGACAGGCCCAGTGCATGCGCCTCTTCAATCCCCTCGAGCGGGACACCCTTGGTCACCGCCACTAGCACGATGTCCGTCCCGTCCCTTCCGGACCGGCGCGCAGCCGCTTCGATTTTCTCGCGGACTTGCGTGATGTTCTCCGCCAAACTCCCGGGTTTCAAAACGACCCGTGTCCTCCGGCCTTCGCGCGGCGACGCCAAACAAAAGCAGTCCAGCCGATCCCGCCGAGCACTGCAAGCACCACCGCGAGCAAAAAAAGCACCCCGGCAAGCAGTCCTTTGGTAAGCGGCGACGAAGGGTCCCCGAAACACACCGAACAGGCCCACAAAGACAACATTCCAATTCTCACAGAGCCGTCCTTTTCATCTTTCGGATAAACCACACCAAATACACGGCAAGAACTGCGCCAACCGCCAGGGAGACAACGCCCAGAGACCCGCTCCAGGGCGTGTTTTGACGCAATGCCCAGGTCCCGAAACCGGCCGCGAGCGTCACGGACAACACGATAAAAAAGATATGGAATGCTTTGAGGGACAAGACAACCCCCTTTGTGGTCTAACGATGATGGAGCGAAGGGGACAGCAAAAGAAACGCGAAAAAGAAAAAGGCCATCGCGAGAACACACCACACGATCTTCTTCTCCGTCTTCAAGTGCATGAAATAAGCCGCCACGAGAGACCCCTTGGTGATCGCGATGCACAGAGCGACGGCGATCGCCGCGGCCAGAGAAAAATGCAGATAAGAAACCGCCACCGTCAGGGCCGTAAGCACGGCCAGCGCCGAAAATACCCGCCAGTACACCTTGACGTGTTGTTTGACGGCCGCTTCGGACAAATGCTCGCTCACCACGCCCTCATTATAGCAAATAAAGCACGGGGAAAAGAAAAATCCATACCAGATCCACGAAATGCCAGTACAGTCCCGCGCATTCCACGCGGTTCGTGAGCCACTCCGGGTCTTTTTCCCACAGCACGTGGCCGCGGAACAAAAAATAGAGGTTCACGAGTATCCCCGCGATCACATGCACGCCGTGCAAACCGGTCAGCGTGAAATAAATTGCGTAAAAGGTGCTGGTGCTCGGGAAATGATGATGCTCGAATTTATGGCCGTATTCAAACGCCTTGATCGCCAGAAATGCGAACCCCATCAACACCGTAAGCCCCATATACAACCGGTATTTTGAAAAATTCTTCATCGCCAGCGACGCCCAGGACATCACCATCGTCACGCTTGAGAAGATGAGAACCATTGTATTTAAAGTCGCCAGAGGGACGTTGAGGATCGTCGAGCCGCGCGGCCAGGAAGAAGAACCGGTACGCAAAAGAAGATACGCCGAAAAAAGAGCGCCAAAAAGCATCACTTCGGAGGCCAAAAAACACCAGATGCCCAGCTTCGCATTGGTAACGCCCGTCACCGGATGAGAATGGGTGATATAACGTATCGCGGATGCGGACTCAGACATCAGCGGATCTCTTTGATGTGTTGGGGCCAAAAACCGTCCTTACGCTGCGGCGGGCTGTATTCATAAGGCCCGCAATAAACGTGAGGGGCTTCCCGGAAATTGCCGTGAGGCGGAGGGCTGGGAGTGGCCCACTCAAGCGTCGTGGCTTCCCACGGATTCTCTCCCACCTTTTTGCCCCAAAAAAGACTGAAGAAAAAGTTGACGATAAACGGGATCTGCGCCAGCGCCAGGAGCCCCGCGGAGGTGGAAATAAAAACGTTGAGCGGCTGGACGGCTTGGGCGTGCGCGTACTGCGTCGGGTCATACATGCGGCGCAGCACACCCGCCATTCCCTGGATCAACATCGGAAAGAAGATACAGTTCATCAGGATCAGCGAAGGAACAAAATGGATTTTTCCGAGCGTCTCCGACATCCGGCGTCCCGTGACCTTGGGAAACCAGTGATAGATTCCGGCGAACAGAGCGAAGATGGTGCCCGGCGCCACGACATAATGAAAATGGCCGATCACGTAGTAGGTGTCGTGCAGGTGGATGTCGGAGGCCGCAAGTCCCAGAGGCAAACCGGTGAGCCCGCCCATCCCGAACATCGGCAAAAAGGCGACCGCGAAAAGCATCGGCGTATTGAAACGGATCGCACCGCCCCAGAGACTGAGCACCAGCACCGTCAAGATCACGATGGAAGGAATAGAGATGATCATCGTCGTCACCTGGAAAAAGGTGCTCATCACGGTGCCCATGTTGGTCAAAAACATGTGATGCGCC
>JAHFFL010000121.1 GCA_023247955.1 Candidatus Omnitrophota bacterium | reverse complement strand
GCTTTTCCGTACGCGTCGCGCGTCGCCGCGCCCATTTTTCTTTCCATCTATTGGATCATCCCCGCAATTTTTTGAATCTCAACCTCACTCTCGCCCAACTCCCTCAGCGCTTTGACGGTCTCTTCTTTGGTATTGGCCACGCCGTGAAAATGGTTGTTGCCTTCCATGAATGAGACCCCTTTACCCTTGATCGTGTGCGCGACGATGATGCTCGGGCCATTCTTCGACGATTTGGCCCAGTCGATCGCGTCACAGATCTCGGAGAGTGAGTGGCCGTCTATCTCCCTCACCTGCCAGCCGAAGGCCTTCCATTTGTCCGCCACCGGCTCCATGTCCAGGATGTCCTTGGTCGCTCCGGAAAGCTGAAACTTGTTGTAGTCGAGTATCGCGATGAGACTGTTCAGTTGACGGAAAGAAGCGAAAGCGGCCGCCTCCCAAATTTGGCCTTCGTTGAGCTCGCCGTCGCTGATCACCGCGTAGGTCGTGTAATTTTTTTTGTCGAGCCGGGCCGCGAGCGCACAGCCGATCGCGATCGAGAGTCCCTGCCCCAGCGAGCCCGTCGAGGCCTCAATGCCGGGCAGGCGCCGCATGTCGGGATGCCCTTGGAGCGGACTGCCAAGCCGGCGCAGCGTCAAAAGAAGTTTAGGGTCAAAATAACCCGCGCGCGCGAGGGCCGAATAAAGCGCCGGACAGCCGTGTCCCTTCGAGAAAATCAGGCGGTCCCGGTCCGGCCATTTGGGATTCTTGGGATCATGATTCATCGAATGAAAATACAGCACCGTGAGAATATCGGTGGCGGACAGCGACCCTCCGGGGTGGCCAGAGCCTGCTATCCCCAGCATCTTGATGATGTCGCGGCGGATAAGAAGCGCGATCTCGGCGAGCCGTTTAAAGTCGGCCTTGGCGCCGCTTGTTTTGGAAAACTGCGTCTGGTTGGCCATGGGAATTCAGAGAGTGTACACGTTCGCTAAAAAAGCGTCAAATAAATTTGGTGTCACAATCAACGATTCTCGGATACCCCCGTGCGAAACTTCAGGAAATTTTCGAGCGAGTCACAAATCAGGTAGGGATTGGTCCTTTTTTCGTCCCCTAAAGTGGTTGTCGGCTTGTCCGCGTAATTGTGCCCCGGACAAAGGACCGTGGAATCGCTGAACTTCATGAGCTTTTGCGTCAACGAATAATAAAGCTCTTTTGCGTCTCCTCCGGGAAGGTCCGTGCGGCCGCAGGCACCGATAAAAAGGGTATCCCCCGAAATCAGATGGTTACGGACATGAAAACACTGAGAACCCGGCGTATGCCCCGGCGTGTGAACAAGCTCAATCTCGACGTCCCCCGCGCGAAGCTTCAGGCCGTTTTCGGCCGGCTTTACCGCGTCGGAACCGGACGCCATATAAGGAAGGTCATGTTTATTCACGTACACCGGACAATCTAGCGACTCCAAAAGCTCCTCAATTCCATTCGTGTGGTCAAAATGGTAGTGGCTGATCAACACGCCCTTGATATTGAGCTCTTCTTCCTTGGCTACTTTCAAAATCGTATCCGCCTGCCACGCCGGGTCCACGACAAAAACCTCCCGTGTCTTTTGGTCTCCGACGAGGTAAACGAAATTCTCCATCGGGCCGATTTCCATCTGTTTGAGATAGAAACCCATCACCGACCGCCCCAGACACGGGTCCTGCCGCCCCCGCCCGCTTCAGCGGGACGGGTCCGCCAGCGTTTTGTGGCGGAGGCGTCACCCGTGGCTGTGCCAAGGTCAACGAGTTCTATTCCCACCTTTTTTGCAATCTCAAAAATCCGTTTGTCACGGTAAAACTCGCCGTAGCAGATGCGCTTCAAGCCCGCGTTCGCGATCATCTTGAAACACCACCAGCAGGGACTGGAGGTCGTGTAGAGCGTGGCGCCGTCGATACAGACGCCGTTTTTGGCGGCCTGTAAAATCGCGTTGGCCTCGGCGTGTATCGTCGCGACACAGTGGCCGTTTTCCATGAGGTGCCCGATCTCGTCGCAATGCTCAAGCTTACGGATGCTGCCGTTGTAGCCGGTCGAAAGAATCGTCCGGTCCCGGACAATCACAGCACCGACAAACTTCCGGTCACAGGTGGAGCGGCTTGAAACGACCCGCGCGATATTCATGAAATAACCGTCCCAACCGGCGCGCGGAGGTTTTTTTTGAGAGGAGGTTTTTTTTGAAGAGAGAACGTTAGAGATCAACGGCGGGAGCGGCTTTTCTTTAAACTGTCGATGAGTATCCTCACACCCGAATGCTCTCCGACTCGGCCGTCGAGCTTGTGCCATTCCTTTTCGGCTTCCTCGGTGCGGCCTTGCTCATAAAGCGCTTTGCCTTTTTGATAGATAGAGCTAATCACGTAGGGGTCGTCCTTGGCAACGGGCATCTCCGGTTCGGGGGCTTCTTCAAGAGCGGGCTGATCGATCGGCACTGCTTCCTCCGCTGGTTCTTCAGAAGTGAGCTGTGCCTGTGTGTTTTTGGAGGAGGCCGTTTCCTCCGGTGTGTCTACGGAAGGAGGCGCGGGCGCGGGAGCTACGGAAACCGCTTGGGTTTTTCCTTGAATCTTATTCTCGAAAAATTCTATCGCCCTCTTGACCGAAGGATCCGCGTTCCAGTACCCGGACGCCGAGTCCCATACTTGCATCGCTTCCGAACGCCTTCCCTGGTCATATAAATTTTTACCCTGTTGAAAAACGGAAGCGAGCTGGGTTTTGGGGTCGGAATCCGGGTACCCGGCGCTTGCGAGAAGCATGACCCCAAGAAAAATCAACACGGTTTTTTTCCCGAACAACGACAATCTCATGACGGATAGTTTACTCCTAGTTACGCCCGCAATCAAGCCCAAGCGCGTGATCTCCGCACCGCTTCTCTCCAACGGCGATAAAGAAAATCCGTTTCTTCCTTTTTTCTTCGTGGTTTAAAAATCCTTTCCACTTTTCTCAGCCGGTTAAATTCTTGTTTGTCCTTCCAAACACCGGCGGCGATTCCGGCGAGGCCCGCCGCGCCGAGCGCAGTCGTCTCAAGCACCGCCGGACGCTCCACCGGAATACCGAGAATATCGGCCTGAAACTGCATCAGAAAATCGTTGGCGGAAGCGCCGCCGTCTACGCGCAAGACTTTAAATTCCTGTCGCGTGTCTTTTTTCATTACTTCGAGAATATCCCTGGTCTGGTACGCGATGGATTCAAGCGCCGCGCGCACCAAATGCGCCCGGCCCGTGCCGCGGGTGATCCCCAGAAAAGTGCCTCGCGCATGCGGATCCCAGTAGGGCGCGCCGAGACCCACAAGCGCCGGCACAAAATACACGCCGTCGTTGGAATGGACACTCAAAGCAACAGCTCCGCTCTCTGCCGCGTTTTTAAGAATCCCGAGCCCATCCCTCAGCCACTGAATCGCGGCGCCGGCGATAAATACACTGCCTTCCACCGCGTACTCGGTGCGCGAAAGATCCCCCAAACTCCACGCGACGGTAGTCAAAAGGTTTTTCGACATCCGCGCATGGCCTCCGGTATTCTCGAGCATAAAAAGGCCGGTGCCGTAAGTGTTCTTGATCACGCCCGGCGCAAAACAACCCTGCGCGAAAGAGGCCCCCTGCTGATCGCCGACAATGCCCGAGATAACGATTTCTGCGCCAGCCACCGCTTCGTCCGTTTTCCCCACGACTGCGCTCGAAGGCACGACCTGCGGCAAAATCCGCGGAGGGATTCTAAAAATTCCGCAGAGCTTTTCGTCCCAGGCCTTTTGATGGAGGTTGAAAAGCATCGTGCGCGACGCGTTGGAGCTGTCCGTCAGATGAAGCCGGCCGCCTGAAAGTTTCCACAAAATCCACGAGTCGATGGTGCCGGCCAAAAGTTCGCCGCGATCGGCGCGGGCCCTGGCGCCCTTCACGTGATCCAGAAGCCACGCGATCTTGGTCGCGCTGAAGTAGGCATCCAAAAAAAGTCCTGTCCGCGCGTGGACCAGCGGCTCTAAGCCGCGTCTCTTAAGCGCCTCACAAACATCGGCCGTTCGGCGGCACTGCCAAACAATCGCGTGATGGAT
>JAHFFL010000120.1 GCA_023247955.1 Candidatus Omnitrophota bacterium | reverse complement strand
TTAGTATTTCGTGGGCGCTTGGCGTGTGGGTTTGTATCCTGTTAATGACGCCGCAGGCGCTTAGATCCCCGGACACTACGTTTAGGGCCTATGGGATTGTCAATCTTGTTTTTTTTAGCGCGGTCGTTTTTTTTATTTTAAAATACCGCAAGAAAGCTTAGAATACCACAAGCCACAACCGGAGCCAAAGGTCATGGGAAAAAAGGGGAGTGGATTTTTCATGTTTTTACTTGTTGTCGCCATAATGGCCGCATGGACGTCTCCGCTTTTCGCAAAGACATGGGAGACCGGTCCCATCGGCCGGACCGACGGGGTTTCTTCGACTGACGACGAAAGAAGCCAGGAACTTTTAGAAATCTGGAAAGAGCATGTCCGTACGTTGACGAAAGAACGCGATGAGGCGTACAGGCAAATTGATCAGCTCAAATCCCAGCACACGCTTCCCGCCGTGTCTCCTACACGCGCCCGGTTCGGAGCGGTTGAAACAGCCCCTCCGCCCGCCGCCTCCCCGCTGGTCCAGGATTTAAGGACACAGATGATGAGGATGCAAAAAGAGCTGCAAGAGACCAAAAATGATAAGGACATTATCCTTCGGGATAAGGAAAAGGCGCTGAGGGAACTGGAAGGCCTCAGACGCGGGGAGCCGACGCGCGACAGGGGCACGGCGTCGGAAGCGCTTCAGGCGAAGTTGCGTAGCATAGAGCTTGAACAGCAGGAGCTTAGAGACGCCCGTGACTTCCTTTCCGCGCAGGTGGATGCGCTTGAAAAAGAAAACGAGAAACTGCGGGCGGAGGTGGAGATGCTGCGCCAGCGCGGCGGTGAATTCGACAGAGAAAGAGTCGAAACCGCCTCTCAGATGAGATCCCAAGTCGCCTCGCTTGAGAAAGAAAAAGAAGAGTTGGAAGCGTCCATTGCGGGAAGCCAGTCCCAGGCCAGGAGAGAAATTCAGCGGCTTTCGGCGGTGAATGAGACGCTGCGCCTCGAAGGTGCCAAGTCGCAGGAACTGCGGGACCAGGTCCAGAAGATGAGCGCCGATAAAGAAGAGTTTCAAAGAGAACTCGCGCGGACCAGTACTCTGATTGACAAGCTCAAATCCAAGAATGCGGCGCTTAGCTCAAACCTCGAAGCGATGAAATCCCAGGAGGAAGAACTCGCCTCTTACCGGAAAATGGAGGCGGATTACCGCTCGCAGCGCGACCGTCTGGCCTCTCTGTCGCAAAGGGCCGCCGCGCTCGAGAAAGAAAACGCTGACCTTGAGGGCAGACAGGAAAGCTATCAGCGGAAAATCGATGGGCTTGAGAGCGCTTTGCAAGCCAATCTTGCGGACATCGCCAATCTCAAAACAAATTTTGAATCCTACCTCGAATCGCTCGCGACCGGCTTCGAAGACCGGCTGCAACAGAAGTAACCCCACCACCTGTTTGTTACGATCGCAAAAGCGATCGGCCGCATTCGCGGCCAAACAGGTGGTGGGGTAATTCCCCGCCTTTTTATTGACAAGCGAGTTATAATCAGAGTATCCCTGCGGTGCGCCCCAGCCATACGGCGGGGCAGCCCCGTCGAATGACGGGGCGCGTGGATCATGAGCGCAATTTGTGCGAATCCAACATGCGTATGAATGGGAGCTTCAGTCGAGTGCCGGTGTGCTGCCCTGGAATACGGGGATTGGCCTGAAGGTATTCGCGAGGTTCCCGCCCTTAGCTTAAGGGATTCTGCGACACGCGCGGCAGCACGGCACCTGCGGGGACTCTTTTTTAAGGAGAAATGGTTCGCTTCGAACGAATGGAGACAGCGGGTTGGGAAATTTGAAGCTCGGCTTGGTGGATGATCTCGTTGAGGGTAAGCATAATTTTATGGAGCGTCTCGATACGTTCCTGTGCCCACGAAGGAGGTATAAACGGCGCCGGCGCGCTATATCTCTGGGTTTCATAATCCCATAAATTACGCACCACATATCTTATGAAGGAAAGCTGTTCGATAAAAGCCATACCGTCTCGAAGAGTAAATATTTCGGTGCCGACTTCGGTTTTAAACGTCAGAAGTCCTTTATCCTTATTGAAGGACACATCCGCCGCTAAACCTCCCACGCGTTCGGAAATGGCAACAATCTTGATTTGGTTTTTTGTCGTATCGACGACTCCGATATTTTTCTGTTCCACGTAAAAGGAATCGGGAAAAGAATACTGGGCAAGTCGTCTATCCCAGGTAGAATAATCTTTGGAATCCAGATCCGCGATTCGCGTGTGCTGCGGCTTGCTGCTCCAATAAAGAGTTTGCTCAATTTTTTTCTTGGCCATTTTTTTTTCGTCAAGTGGTTTTGAAATAGCCGGGCTTGGTTGGAATTTTTTGAGCCTGGTTTCCAATGATTCGAGACGTTGTTTTGTTTCCAGATTACCGGACAGGTCGTTTTTTATTTTCTCAATACCGATCAGTATTTCCGACAGGGCTTTTTGAAATTCTTCGCCTTGATCGGGCGAAAAGGTTTTACGTTCGTGAGCCAAAACCTCGCCGTCAGCGCTGCCGTTCGGATTCAAAACTTTTTGAGACCTCTCATAAACGATTTGGCCACTTGCTAGATCCAGCGTATAATTTATTTTTTCGTAAGGTACGTAAAATCGCGGCGGCTCAAATGACGGTGAGTAATCGACTGAGGAGGCAGACACGCGGATCGCACCCGAAGAAGTAGAAGCCTCAAACGGAAAAAGGGCGGCCGAATCCGCCAATTCTTGCGCCTGGTTTTTTTGATCGATCACTTCCTGGACGTTGCTTGGAGTGGCCGGCACCGGCATGACCGGGTTGCCTTGGGGGGAGAGTTTTGCTTTTTGTGAGCTGTTCGAGTCCGCGGCCCATGCGGCCGAAGTACCGAGAAATGTGAAGACTAAAAGCATCCAAACAATCGACAAGTTATTTTTCAAACGGCCATCCAGTTTTTTTATTTTTAACGACTTGGGCTTGGAGAAAGTATGCCTGAGGAGAGAAAGGGAGTCAATGGCAGTGGAAATAGCGAAAAATGCGGAAAAATAGGTGGAAACGTGCTAATTTTAATCTATGGATCTCTTTGAATCTCCTGCCCAATCGAAAAAATCTTCGACCGAGCCGTTGGCGGTGCGCCTGCGGCCCACTTCCCTGAAGGATTTTGCCGGCCAGTCGCATATTTTGGGCCCGGGCAAACTTCTGACGCGCGCGATTGAATCCGACAAGATTTCCTCGCTTATTTTTTATGGGCCTCCGGGCACCGGTAAGACGACGCTCGCAACCGTGATCTCCTGCGAGACCAAGTCGTATTTTGAACCGCTGAACGCGGTGACCAGCAATGTCGCCGAGATCCGCAAGGCGATTAGCGACGCCAAAAAACGTATGGAGTTGAAAGGCCAGAAGACCATTCTTTTTATAGACGAGATACACCGTTTCAACAAGGCCCAGCAGGACGTGCTGATGCCCGACATCGAGAAGGGGAACCCGGTTCTGATCGGCGCCACGACGCATAACCCTTTTTTTTCCATCGTTTAGCCGCTCCTTTCGCGCTCGCTGATCTTTGAGCTGAAACCTTTGAGCGAGAAGGAAATCGAGATCATCTTAAAACGGGCGCTCGAGAATAAGACGGCGGGTTTCGGGAATATTCCGGTGAAAATCGATGCCGACGCGATGGCTTTCTTATGCAGGATCTCGGACGGCGATGCGCGTCGCGCGCTCAATGCGCTCGAACGCGGCGTGTTGACCACTCCGGCCGTGGAGGGGATAGTTCATTTGACCAAACAAGTTGCCGAGGAGTGCAGCCAGAAAAAAGCCGTACTTTATGACGCGGATGAGGACGAGCACTACGACACAATCTCCGCTTATATCAAGTCGATGCGTGGCTCAGACCCCGACGCGGCGCTGTATTATTTGGCGAAGATGCTCTATGCCGGCGAGGACATCCGTTTTATCGCCAGACGTCTTGTGATTTGCGCGTCCGAGGATGTCGGAAACGCGGACCCCCAGGCGCTGATTCTCGCCAATGCCGCGATGCAGGTCTCCGAATTTATAGGCATGCCGGAGGCCCGCATTCCTCTCGCCCAGGCCACGGTGTATGTCGCCTGCTCTCCCAAGTCCAATGCATGC
>JAHFFL010000119.1 GCA_023247955.1 Candidatus Omnitrophota bacterium | reverse complement strand
TTTTTCGTTTACTCCTCAAAATATCGCGCTTCCCGCTTGGGACTTTTTCGCGCGGGAGGGCAGACTTCCCGACACGCGGCCCGGTGTGGTGGCACAGGGTGAGAACCGGGAGCTTTGCGGAGCGGTCGCTGCGAGGCGGCGTTTGGCGCCCGGAAAAGAAAAAATCCTCTCTTTTGCCGCCGGCTGGTATTTTCCGCGCCATCCGTTGGGACATCGTTACGCAACTTGGTTTAAAAACGCGGGGGAAGTGTCCCGCTACGCGGTTCGGCGCGGCGACGATTTTCGGCAAAGTATCCGTGAAGTCCAAAAGCTCGTATTTTCACTCCCTTTTCCGGAGTGGTTTAACGGGGCCCTGCTTCAGAACCTTTCGCCATTTTTTTCCTCCAGCTGGTACGTGAAAGACGGCCGTTTCGCGTTCTATGAATCTCCGGTAGCTTGCCCGTTGATGGGTACGGTAGATGTGGGTTTTTACGGCACGATTCCGTTGAGTTTTTTCTTTCCGTCTCTGGCGATTTCGCAGATGATGCTGTTCGCGAAGGCGCAGAGGGAAGACGGCTACATCCCTCACGATTTAGGCAAAGGCCGCATGGATCTCCCCTCCGACGGGACGACGTTTTATCAGTGGAAGGATTTAAACCCCAAGTTTGTTTTGATGGCCTACCGGGATTTTTTGTGGTCGCGCGACGGAAAATTTCTGAAGCAAATCTATCCTCACGTCAAAAAGACCATGCGTTGGTCGGTGGGCACCGACCGCGACGGCAACGGTCTTCCTGACAACGAGGGGGCCGATCAGACGTTTGACCTCTGGTATTTTTACGGAACCAGCGCTTATACCTCCGGTATTTTTTTGGCGGCTTTGTTGGCCTGCGAAAAGATGGCCGTCCGGATCGGCGACCCGGCGTTTGCCGGGGCCTGTCGCCGCCAGTTCTTGAAAGGCCGGCAGAGCTTCGAGAGGGAACTCTGGAACGGCGAATATTTCGGACAAACCTGCCTGTTGTCGCAGCTCAACGGCCAGTGGATGGCGGACCTCTTGGGTTTGGGCCCCATCGTGGATAAAAATAAAATCCGCCGGGCAGTCGGCGCCGTCTTCAAACGCAACAGCCGCCGTTTAGGGTGGGTTAATTCCGTGACGGCCGACGGCCGGATAGACCTTTCCAATAACCATTCGAGAAATATTTGGATCGGCATGAACTACGCGTTTGCGAGTCTTTGCATTACCCAGGGGCTTGGAGTGAATAATGTGTTGAAGGAGCTTTATAAACTGTGGGATAATATCGTCCGAATCCAAAAAAATCCATGGAGCCAACCGGACATGCTGGATTCAAAGACCGGCCGTTATTTATTCGGGGACGCTTATTATCGCAACATGGTGATTTGGTCGATTCCGATAGCCGTCTCGCTGAAAGACCGAAAAACCGCGAGAATCTTGTCCTCGCTGAAACGCGTAAAAATCAGGACCCCGAAATCGTGAGACACGCTTCCGCTCTTCTTTTATTTTTTCTCGTCCTCGTCTGCGCCACTTCGCCGGAAGTGTTTGCGGCCAGGCCGTATACCGCTTCGGATTACTTGGATTCTTTTGAGAAAGCCAAAGCGCCCGCTGAGCAGGAGTCGGCGGAGTCCCTACCCTCACAGACCACCTATGAAGGCGTTGCGCCGCAGGATTCTGAGGCGACCTCGGTTCCCGGAAAACCCAAGGCGACCACGCTCCCCGGAGGACAGGTTAAGATCAGCGGGAGTTACCGCCTGGCCGGCGGCATTGATAACGACTTTATTCTAAACGATTCCAATGCCAATCAAAATATGTATTATCTTCAAGGCCCGAATTCTCGCTACATTTCCGGCGAGCGGCTGAACAACACCTTTGATCCGGCCATCTACAGCCAGCATGTCGTCAATATCGATTTTTCCCCTTCCCAGGAAGTGGGTATCCACATGCAAGTTGTCAATGATCCTTGGTCTTGGGTGGGCACCACGGGCGAACAGGTACAACTCAGACCGGATGTGAGCGCCGTCGCCAACAGCCGTTACAACTTAAAGTACATTGGCGCGAACAATTCCACGATTGGAGAGGTCTACAGGACTAGCGACGGGGACCGTATCAATTTTCCTCAGATTAAAATTCATGACGGCCAAACCACACGCACGCATGTGGAGGGATTGGATGCGCTGTTGTCTCCCGACGGAGACAAACGGGGCGTCGGTATGGAGATTTCTCAATTGCAGATAGATTATGAATACCGTCCGATCAGAAAGCTCTGGGTGGATTATAAAAAAGAAGAATGGCAGACGCGTTTTTTCGCGCTGGCCGATGAAAACCAGGCGCTGAGCTCCGATGACCTTTTGGGGCTTTCAAACCATAAAGACTATTGGGAGCCGAGCCCGTGGATTTATCAGTACCGCCCTATTCAACATTTTACGGATGCTGCTGGCGTTGAAACCATTAAACGCGGCTATTACTCGGACAACCTGGCGGTACAGGCGCGCGACAGCCAGGGGAATCGTCTCGTGCTTCTCCGTGGGATATCCCTGGGGGCCCATTCGGACGACGCGTGGTTTGCAGCGACGGTCGCAGCCCCTTTCACTCCCTGGGACAAACACTATTTTGACGCGGACAATATTCCCGGCGCGGTGCGCGCCAAGCGTTTCATGAATGACCGGTGGATGCTCGGAGGGACTTATGGTTTCCGGCTGGGCCGTGTCGATGAGAGAATAGCCGATAAGTCACAGGTGTTCGCTGTCGATACTTCTTATCAAATCACCGAAGACATCGCGCTGAAAGGCGAAACGGCTTTCTCTTCGCGGCAAAAAGACCAGCTTGAAACGGGGTCCTTTCAGGGGGAGAGCGACGGCAATGCCGTCAAGGCGCTTGTCGAGAGGAGTTTGGACCGTCCCGACGAGGGCCATACGGATATGGGGTTTTCCTACGCGCATATGACCAAGCGTTTCGAGTCTCCGCTTTCGCGCTACACCAGCACCCGCAACGACAAATTCTGGGGGAACCATATCCAGTTTTTCGAGAAACCGGATGTGGAGCCGTTTCGAATCGGCGACGGCCTGGACACCAACCGGTTTGTGTTTCGCTTCAACTGGAGCGAGAAAAGACACAAGGACAAATTTTATAATCTGTTTGACGTGCGCAATGTGCACCGGACCAGCGACACCAGGTATCTTGAGACCGTCTGGCGCGAAGAGATGACTTATAAAATCAACGACCGCCTGACGGCAAAGGGGCTTTTGCGCTGGCGTGACCTGCCGAAGACCACCGCGAATATCGAGCCGTCGCTCACCTCGTTTTATTTTCCTTTGGGTGACGTGGATCCTACGGATTTCACGATACGAAACACCGCGGTGCGGAGGGGCCAAAACGCGGACCAATTCACGGCTTCGGCTGGTTTGCAGGCCGTAGTCAACCCGCGTTGGACTGCTGAGGGAATTGTCGAACTCACCAACGCGGTCCCTGATTTCCCGCGCGGGCTTTTGAGTGACGTGTTTAAGGACGCCAATGACCGCATCGACGGTATCTTAAACGACCGCATGAAGGTATTTTTGTACGGCCAGAGCGCGCTGGGCGGGGCCCCGCCTTATCCTTATTTCCATATCGTCAAAGGGCGCCTGATCAATCAACGGACGGATAACCTGAAGCTGATTTTACATGCCACTTCCAATGGCTATAAGCCGGCGGGAGGCATCGACGACAATATCACGCATATGGGTTTGAGCGCCTCTTACGATTATTCGAAGAAATGGTCCTTTTTTGCGGACTACACGGTTTCATGGATTTATGACGTGCCCAAACTCATCGCGTCGAACTACGCCGCCCAGGATTATGGGGCGCACCACAATGTGTATCTCAGCATGGATTACCGCTTGAATTCAGCCACGGTTTTTCGCGCCGAATACGGCGTTTTTGGCCTCGGCGCCAACTCGCCTTATGATAATCCTTATACCTCAACAACCTTTTCTTTGCCGACAATTGACACGGAACACCTGCTTCGCTTTTCTCTGGATGGTCAGTTTTAAAGGATTTTTTTATCCGCCTTCGCAGAAGACCCCGGGCCTGTCCGGGGATGAGTGCGGGTTTTTGCTTCGGCGAGATTCCGCCCCTCGGGGTCTTCGGAGAAGGACGGATTCCTCCGAAGCCC
>JAHFFL010000118.1 GCA_023247955.1 Candidatus Omnitrophota bacterium | reverse complement strand
GCCAAAACCGCTGACTTTTCTTGCCGCTCCACTTCGCGAAAGACCAGAAGAGAAAAAGCGGCACGAGGAAATACGCGGTCTCCCCAAAGAAAAGCACGAAAAACCACGCGGTGTAGGCCCCCACCGGCCCCGCCCAGTTTTTCACCGGGTGATTGGGCATCGAAACTTCAAAAGGAATATCGTGCGGCGTGTAGGTCACGAGTGCGATCAGCGTAACCACCGAGACAATGGACCAAAAAGCGGCCAGGATTTCGTTCCGTTTTTGTTCGTTCATTCCCAAAGAGACCTCAGTGCGAGCCAACCGTCAGACCCCCGTATGCCCGAAACCCCCGTGCGCCCTCACAGTCTCGGACAACTCCTCCACCTCTTCCACCTCGGCGCGAACCACCTCATGGATGATCATCTGCGCCAGCCGAGCACCGCGCTTGACGACATAAACCTCTTTACCCAAATTGGTCAAGATAAGCGAGATGAGGCCGCGGTAGTCGCTGTCGATGGTGCCGGGCGTATTGACGAGTGTAATGCCGTGCTTGAGCGCCAGGCCGCTGCGGGGCCGAACTTGGGCCTCATAGCCGAACGGGATGCTGACGGAAATCCCGGTGGAGATTTGCTTGATCTCTCCCGGACAAATCGCGACATCCTCCGCGACGGCCGCGCACAGATCCATGCCCGATGCGCCTTCGGACATGTAGGTGGGTAGCGCGAGATCCCGGGACTCAGAACTTCTTTTGACGAGGATTTTTACTGTTTTCACCGCGTTTGGACACCACCGGTGGCGCGTTGGATGACGATTGTTTTTTTGAAAGGTTAATCCGCCCTTGCGGATCAATCTCGATGACCTTGACGGGGATTTTGTCCCCAATCTTCACGACACTCTCCACATTGTCCACATAACCGTCCGAAAGCTCCGAAATATGCACCAGTCCTTCTTTGCCGGGGAGAATCTCACAGAAGGCGCCGAAGTTCATGATGCGTTTGACCGTGGCGTTGTAGACCCTGCCCACTTCCGCGTCCTCGGTGATTCCCTGGATGAATTCGATGGCCTTCTTTGTCGATTCGCCGTCGCTTGAGGCGATGCGCACGGTGCCGTCATCCTCGACCTCTATAGAGGCGCCGGAATCGGCGGTGATCTTGCGTATCATTTTGCCGCCGGGGCCGATGATCTCGCGGATCTTGTCCGGGTCCACCTTGATCGTGGTGATGCGCGGCGCGTAAGCGGAGAGTTCTTTTCTTGGCGCGGCGAGCGCGGCAGTCATTTTCTTCAAGATAAAAAGCCGCCCCTGGCGGGCCTGCTCAAGCGCTTTCTTGAGCGTCGCGAGATCGATGGATTCTTTAAGCTTGAGATCGAGCTGCAACGCCGTCACTCCCGTTTCGGTGCCGGTGACCTTGAAATCCATGTCGCCGAGATGATCTTCGACGCCGGCGATATCGCTCAAGACCGCCACTTTTCCTTTTTCCTTCACCAGCCCCATCGCAATACCGCTGACCGGAGACTTGATCGGGACACCGGCATCCATCAGCGCAAGCGTGCCGGAACAGACACTGGCCATGCTCGAAGAGCCGTTGGACTCCAGGATGTCTGAGACCAACCGTATCGTGTAGGGGAATTCTTCCTTGGAAGGGACTACCGGACGCAGGCCGCGTTCCGCAAGCGCACCATGACCGATCTCTCTCCGGCCGGGTCCGCGCATCGGTTTGATCTCACCGACCGAGAACGGCGGAAAATTATAATGCAAAAGAAATGTCTTATAACTATTTCCTTCAATCGCGTCAATCAACTGTTCATCCCTGGACGTGCCAAGCGTTGCCACGCCGAGCGACTGCGTCTGCCCCCGCGTAAACAGCGCCGAACCGTGCGTCCTCGGAAGCACGCCTACCTCGCAGGTCACGAGCCGGATCTCATCGTATTTTCTCCCGTCGGTGCGTATCTTCTCGTCCAAAATAAACCGGCGGACTTCTTCCTTCTCAATCTCATGAAACGCCTGCTCGACCTGGGACTCGGTGATCTCCGAATCTTCGGTTACCAGCGCCTCCACCGCTTTGGCGGAAAGCGCTTTGAGCGTGTCGTCACGCCCCTCTTTTGTTTTTTCCCGGCGGTTGATCTGGTCGATTTCCTTCGCCGAAAGTCCCCGGACCTTGTCCATCAGGCCTTCCGGCAAGGTCACAAGCGTCACGGCCATCGGCGCTTTACCGCAGGTCTCAGCCATTTGGCGCTGCAACTTCAACACCGGCTGGAGCGACTTGGTCGCGAACTCCAGCGCCTGGATGATACGCTCTTCCGGCACACGGTCCGCACCGGCTTCGATCATGATAATCCCACGCTCCGTAACCGCTACGACAATGTCAAGCACGCTCTTGGCGCATTCCTGAAAAGTTGGGTTGAGAATCAACTGGCCATCCACTTCCCCCACCCTTGCGGCCGCAATAGGCCCTAAATAAGGAATGCCTGAAATCATGAGGGCCGCCGAAGCGCCGTTGATCGCGAGCATGTCGGAATTATTTTCTTTGTCGCTGGACAAAACACTGGCGACGACCTGCACCTCGTGATAAAACCCTTCCGGGAACAGCGGCCGTATCGGCCGGTCGATCAGGCGGGAGACCAGCGTCTCTTTTTCCGTGGCCTTTCCTTCTCTTTTGAAATAGCCGCCGGGAATCTTGCCACCCGCATAGCTTTTTTCCTGATAATCCACCGTGAGAGGGAAAAAGTCCGTGCCCTCTTTTGGTTGCCGCGAACCGCAGACGGTCACGAGCACCACCGTATCGCCGTAACGGACCGTCACCGCGCCATCGGCCTGCTTGGCCATGCGACCGGTTTCAAACACAAGTGATTTACTGCCCAAGGAAACTTCGAATGTTTTCATGGAGGGTTATTTTCTTAAATCTAAATCTTGAATCAGCTTATAATAGGCGCTTTGATTTTCTCGTTTGAGATAATCAAGTAGTTTGCGGCGCTGCGAGACCAATTTCAAAAGCCCGCGGCGAGAATGATGGTCCTTGATATGAGACTTGAAATGCGAACCTAAGCTGTTGATCCGCTCCGTCAGCACGGCAACCTGGACAAACGAAGAGCCCGTGTCCTTCTCGTGAACCCGATGTTTGTGTATAACTTCCTGTTTTTTGACCTTACTGATAGCCATGAGAAAATCTCTCCTTCAACATAACCTGTTTAATCCATTATACTTACAAAAACTCTACCAGGGCCCAAATGAAAGGAAGCGATGCGGTAGAATGCAATTGTACTCACAAAAGTCCCTTTTGTAAAGCAAAAAGGCGTGAAGCAGTAAAAATATCCTTCCTAATGGCCGCCGCGAGGTCCTTGGGGTTGTCGAACTTGCGGATCGGGCGTAGTCTTTTTAAGAAGATAAGCTCCACTTCCTTGCCGTAAATGTCCCCGGAAAAATCCAAAAAGTGCGCCTCAAGGCTTCTTTCTCTCTCCCCGTAAGTGGGCCTGGCCCCGATGTGCAGCATCCCTTTTAAGCATCTACCGCCGAGCTCGCCCCACACCGCGTACACGCCGTCCGGAGGAATCGTTTCGTGATGCGGGTTGAGATTGGCCGTCGGAAAACCGGACGCACGGCCTCGGCCGCGGCCGTGAATCACGGTGCCGTAAACGGAGACGGGCCGCCCCAGCATCAGTGAGGCCGTCCGCAAATCGCCCGAAAGGATCAAGCGCCGTATCCACGTGCTGGAGATGATTTGCTTTCCGTATTTCAAGGGCCGACATACCGAAAGCAAAAAATTCCGCTCGCACGCTTTTGCCCTCAAGAATTCCAGATCCCCCAGGCCGCGGGTTCCGAAACGGAAATCGTAGCCGACGGACAACGCCCCCAGGCCCAGCCGGCCGATCAACAGATCTGACAAAAAACGCTCGCGGTCCATTCGCGAGAAGGTCCGTGTAAAACGGATCACCAGCGCCTCCGAAATCCCCATCTCCTCAAAAAGCCGCAAGCGGTGAGGGAGCGACATCAGGATAGGGTGTGCGCTTCGCGGTTCAAGAATTTTAAGCGGGTGCGGGTCAAAGGTCACCACCATCGAGATAAGCCGCGAATCGTGGGAGCGCCGAAGCATCCGGCTTAGAATCACCTGATGGCCGCGATGCACACCGTCAAAAACGCCTATCGCGATCGAGCGGGATTTTTTCCTGAGGCGGACACCGCC
>JAHFFL010000117.1 GCA_023247955.1 Candidatus Omnitrophota bacterium | reverse complement strand
AGAAACTGCCTGCTCAGTTGGGGATTGACTATTGAAAAAACGAACTAAGACGCGGTTTCTCATGGTCCAGGGAACGGCGTCCCATGTGGGAAAAAGCCGCATTGTGGAAGCGCTTTGCCGTCTACTTGCCGACAAAGGAATCCGCGTGGCACCGTTTAAAGCTCAAAATATGGCGCTGAATTCTGCCGTCACTTGGGACGGCAAAGAGATCGGCCGTTCTACCGCGGAGCAAGCCGCGGCCGCGCGGATACGCGCGCAGGTTGAAATGAACCCTTTGCTCCTCAAACCGAAGACCGATACTACCGCCCAGCTGCTTGTCATGGGAAAACCGTACGGAGACTTCACGGCGGCCGACAATTTCAAACACGCTTTGAAACTCACGCGATTCAAACGCCAAATCATTCAAGCGGCTCTTAAAAAACTGGCTTCCGAATTCGAGCTGATCGTCATCGAGGGGGCCGGCAGTCCGGCGGAGGTCAATCTTCGACGGTTCGACATCGTCAATATGGATGTGGCAAAATTCGCGAGGGCTTCCGTCCTTTTGGTCGCCGACATTGACAAAGGCGGCTCCCTCGCTTCCTTAGTCGGTACTCTGGCATTGCTCAAACCCGGCGAGCGAAAATTGGTGAAAGGACTCCTGCTGAATAAATTCAGAGGAGACCTCGACCTCCTTCGTCCCGCCTTATCTTTTCTGCGGCGTGAAACAGGGATACCCGTTTTAGGGGTGCTCCCTTTCCATCGCGGTCTCGATTGTCTCGCCGAAGAGGATGCCTTGGGACACGAGGTGGTGGGTGATCCTACCCCGGATATTGACATCGCCATCGTTTACCATCCTCACCTCGCGAACTTTACGGACTTCGGCCCGCTCGCGATGGAGCCCGGCGTCCGTCTGAGGTATGTGAGAACACCTCGATTTTTGGGTAATCCAGATGCCCTCCTGCTGCCCGGAACAAAGAATACAAGCGGCGATCTTCTGCATTTGCACCGCACGGGACTTTTTCAGGCAATCCGCTCAACAGCAAGGAAAGGAATCCCCGTGGTCGGGATCTGCGGTGGGTACCAAATGCTGGGCAAGCGGCTTTTGGACCCTTCTCGTCTCGAATCGGCGACCCCTGAGCTGGAAGGCCTCGGACTGTTGGAAACGGAGACAACATTTCGCGTTGAGAAACAAATTACGCCGGTAGCCGCGACTCCCGTGGGCAACGGCCCTTTTCTTGCGGGAATCCATTGCCGCATAGACGGCTATGAAATCCATCACGGCCTGACGAAGCGGCTCAATCATTTAAAACCTGCGTTTCAGTTCTCGGCCGGCGGGAGAAAAAAAGCGCCGGACGGCGCCGTCAGCCAAAACGGCCGGATATTCGGAACCTACTTGCACGACTTATTCTCAAACGACCTCTTTAGACGGAACTTCGTGGACGTCCTGCGAAAAAGAAAGGGCTTGCCCCCTTTAAATCTTCCATTAGTAAACATCCGGCAGGAAACGGAAAATGCGGTAGACGGTTGGGCGTCCGTCGTCGCGGAGAATCTGGACATCCAAAATCTATTGAGGTTTAAAAACAACGTGTGATAGAATCGGTGAAAGGAAGGTCTTATGAAAACGGCTCCCTCTAGTTCTCAACAAGAAAAGCTTATCGTGTTTCTCGTGATCGCGGCAGGGGTTTTTTTGAGACTGACCCCCCACCCTTGGAACGTGACTCCCGTTCTGGGGCTGGCGCTTTTTTCGGGCGCCCGCCTCAAGACCCGTCTTGGTGTGTTCATGCTGTTGGGCACTTTGTTCTTGAGTGATCTGTTTCTCGGCGCCGACGCCACTCTTCCCTTTACCTGGGGGTCGTTTCTATTGGTCTTTATTTTAGGCAAATCCTTAAAGAACACTGAATTCGGGCCGAGAGTTTTTCTGACGTCTCTTTTAGGGTCTTCTCTCTTTTACTTGATCAGCAACTTCGGCGTGTTTCTCGTGACCCCGCTCTACGAAAAAACCTGGAACGGGTTCCTGCAATGTTACCTCATGGCCATCCCCTTCTTCCGAAATGCGGCGATTGGAGACACGGTGTACACTCTCGTGTTTTTTGGAACCTACCACCTCGCCGCGCGAAGATTGGCCTTAAGAGCGACTTCAGCCGCTTAAAAAACGCACCCCTTCTTTAAAAAAATCCGCTTTCCCAAGAAGACTCAGCACTAGACTGCCCGGCTCTTCAATGTCATAAAAATAGCCCGGGTGCGCAAACACCCCGTGGTTACGCAAAAGGCCTAATGCCAGCTTTTCATCGTCGCCGGCCGAGTTCACTTGAATCACCGCATGCCAGCCCCCCTCCGCCGGCAACATCTTAAACGCGCCGCCGGCCAAGGCGGCTCGGCGCAACGTTTCAAGATTCAGACTTAATCGCTCAACAATTTCTTCTCGTATCGTCTCGCGCCGCGCCATCCAGGCGCCCAGTGCCCGCTGGCTTGGAGTCGCCGCGGAAAGAAAAGTGTCCGCGATGACTTCGAGTCTGTGGATCGCGTCTTGGACAAGCAGCGGCGGACCGCTGACCACGATCCAGGAAAGCTTCATCTGGGGGAGCCCCAACATTTTTGAAACCCCGTTCAGCGTGAATGTCAGCGTTTCCGTGTTACCCGCAAGGCTTCGCTCGAAAATTTGAGAGCCACGCCACTTGAAATCAATGAATACCTCGTCTGAGATAATCGCCGTGCCCTCTTCAGCGCAGTGGCGGTTAATGGCCATGATCTCTTCTTCGCAGAGAAAGCTGCCGGTAGGGTTATTGGGGTTGACCAGCACTATCCCCTTCGGCTTTTGCCCAAATAAGCGCCCCAGACTGTCCGGATCTGCGCGCCAAGCATCTTTGCGGCTTAACGGGTACTTGAGAAGGGTCACGTCGTTTAGGGCTGCCAAGTAATCCAGAAGCGGATAACTCGGAGAAGGCGCCAGAATACCGTCGCCCGGATCACACAGAAGCCGCCAGATAAAAGAATAAGACTCGCTGCTACCGGCTGTGATAAACACCTGCTCCGGCCGCAGTTTAATCCCCTTGGACCGGTAATAGCCACAGACGGCGAGCTGCGCCTCCATCAACCCATGGGGATCCGGCTCGTATTTCAGGTTTTCGGGCCGGCTGAGAGAAGCCAAGAGCCCTGGTTTCAGAAAGCGGAAGCCGCAGCGCGTGGGGTTGGTCTCGGTAAGATTAAGGACAATTGCGCCGGAGGCAAGCTTCTCCTCAAGGAGACGGTTCAGTGCGTTGCTTTCTTTCGACCACTGGGTACGTCTGGAAAACATCATAGCCGTTAGAATATGGTATAATTAGGTGAGTGTCAAAAGGAAAGCGGGGGATTTACGATGAAAAAAGGGTTTATTTACGCTTTAATCGTCGGTTTTCTGGCGGGGGGATTTCACTGTCCTTCTGCCCAGGCCGCCTATACGGACAAGTTCACCACTGGCGAGGACTGGGTGGAGAAGATGTCCGAGAGAGAAAAGTTCATGTCCCTCCTAGTTCCGATGATACTCTTCCACCAATACGGCGTGTCTTTTAAACGGACACCTCCCGAATACGTGGAAGCCATCGACAAGGTGCTTCTCTACAACCCTTACCTTGAAAAAGAAGACGTGGCCAATATCTTTGCTTCCACGGTTTACACCTATGAGCCCGAATCCCGGCCGGCGCTTGAAGAGATGCAGAGCCGATTCTACCTCAATCATTTGAACGACGAAATCCCCTGGCCTTATTTCACGCTTCAACGCGTGCCGCCCCCCTCGAAAAACAAGAACGGAAATTAAAAAGGCAGCTCTACTGAAAGAGCTGCCTTTTTAGGACTACCGTTTTACCGGTTATTTTCTTTTACAAATGCCCGCCAGATACCCCAGGAGGGCTGAGCCGGCTGCCGTTCCCCCAATAAACCCCCAAGGGTTTTTGTGGGCGCGCTTGTCGAGGATGACCATCGTCTTTTTGGCCTGATTGCCCTTTTCCTCGATGACTTCGGAAACCATCTTTTTTACACGGTTGAAGTCATGCGTGATTTCGTCCTTTTTCTCGGCTGCAGTCTTGTGAAGAAGCTGCAGGGCCTTGCTGAACTTCCTACTATGAGTCAGTGCCACTAGTGCCATGTCGTTTTCCTTTCATGATAATAATATATTGTTTTATATATTATTAGATAGTTATTACTATTC
>JAHFFL010000116.1 GCA_023247955.1 Candidatus Omnitrophota bacterium | reverse complement strand
GACGGTTCTTCTGACTTCAGGCGCCATTAAGGTTTTCGACGCTGCCGGTAAGCCGGTTTCCGTCAAAGAAACGCGCATTGAATGGGATTTCACTCAGGCCAAAAAAGGCGGCTATCCCCATTTTATGCTCAAGGAAATTTTCGAGCAGCCAGCGATTGTCTCGGCGATTTTAAAGGAGAGGTTCGGCGCGTTTAAAATCCATTTTGATGAACTTAAAATCTCCGATGCCAAGCTAAAAAAGATCAAGCGCGTCACGCTGATTGCCTGCGGCACCGCGTATCACGCGGGGCTGGTCGCCAAGTACGTGTTCGAGGAATTGACCGGCCTGCCGGTGTGGGTGGACACGTCCTCGGAATTTCGTTACCGCGACCCAAAGGTCGCAAGCGACACGCTCGTGATCGCCATTTCCC
Source organism: Candidatus Omnitrophota bacterium (assembly GCA_023247955.1). Lineage (GTDB taxonomy): Bacteria > Omnitrophota > Gorgyraeia > 2-02-FULL-51-18 > 2-02-FULL-51-18 > JACPAX01. Next base: position 3,766 of record JAHFFL010000116.1, on the reverse strand, counting down.
AGAGCGGCGAGACCGCGGATACGCTCGCGGGACTGCGGGAAGCCAAAAAAAAAGGCGCGCTCACGCTTTCGGTCTGCAACGTGCTCGGCAGCTCGCTTGCCCGCGAAGCCCAGGGCGTCATTTATACGCATGCGGGTCCCGAGATCGCGGTGGCGTCGACCAAAGCCTACACGGCTCAGCTGGCGGTGCTGTATCTTTTGGCCTTTTACTTTGCGGACTTACGAAAGACACTGCCCGGGGAAAAGAGCCGGTCCCTTTTGAAAGAATTTTTGCGCGTGCCGGCGCTGATGCAAAGTATTTTGAAGGATTATAAAAAGGATGAAAAGGAATGGACGGCCAACGCCCATGATTTCAATGTCCGTTACCATGACCAGCTGGCGCGCTACTGGGCCACCGATCCGGAAAAAAGAAAACGCGCACCCAACTGCTTTTTTTTGTATTTGGGCCGGAACATCAATACCCCCAGTGCCCTGGAAGGTGCCTTGAAACTGAAGGAGATTTCCTATATCTCAGCCGAGGGGTATCCAGCGGGGGAGATGAAACACGGGCCCATCGCGCTGATTGACGAAAATCCCTGGGTGGTCTGCATCGCGCCGAAATCCAAAACCTATGAGAAAATGATCTCGAACATTCAGGAGATCAAGGCGAGGAAAGGGATCATTGTCCCTATCGTCACGAAAGGCGATCAGGAGATCAAAAAACTCGATCCCTTGTACTGCATCGAAATCCCGGAAGTACAGGAGCTTTTCTCGCCGTTTCTCACGGTGGTACCACTCCAGCTCATCGCTTACTGTGTCGCGCGCGAATTTGGCGAGGACATTGACCAGCCGCGTAACCTGGCGAAGTCGGTGACTGTGGAGTAAAACAATACTCGTCATATGAGTGAGCGACGGGTGACCGAGGCGAGGATGGAGCGCCCCGCTGAGGGCAGGACCCGTCGCTCCACAGTGAGGATGAGGCGTGAACACAGGTGTTCTCTATCTTGTTGCAACACCGATCGGCAACCTCGGTGACATTGCTTATCGCGCGGTGGAGGTCCTGAAATCCGTGGACCTGATCGCCTGCGAGGACACGCGGCACTCTAAAATTTTACTCACGCACTACGGGATAGACAAGCCGCTCACGAGTTTTTTTGATTTTTCCGAGAAAGAAAAAGCCCCGCGTCTGGTGGAGAAGATAAAAAACGGCGCGAAGGTGGCGCTAATCTCGGATGCCGGCACGCCGGGCATTTCCGATCCGGGCTATCGTCTTGTCGCCGAGGCAATCCGCGCCGGCGTGAGGCTAGAGGCCATCCCCGGGCCGTCGGCGCTCGTGACGGCGCTGGTGCTCTCGGGACTTCCGACCGACCGCTTTGTTTTTGAGGGATTTTTTCCCGTGAAGCAGGGGCAGAAAAAGGCGCGTCTCCTTTCGCTTAAGGACGAAGAACGCACCGTCATTTTCTACGAATCCCCGCACCGGCTTCTGAAAACCCTTGAGGCAATTCGCGAGACGCTCGGGGACATCGAGATCGTCGTGGCCCGCGAGCTCACCAAAAAATTTGAGGAAGTCTTCCGTGCGCGCGTGAGCGAAGCGCTCGCCCACTTCTCCCACAAAAAAATTTTAGGCGAATTTGTGATCCTGTGGAATAAGAGGAAATGAAAGACATCAAATTCCGCGCATGGCATCATCCCGAAAATAAAATGTACTACCGCGGCTACCAGAAGTGGCTGCATGTGCTGCTCTGTGAGGACGACCGGGGCGAGAACGACGGTCGCGGCAGGCCGGTCAAGCGCGCGCGCTACGCCGACTGCACCCTGCTCGAAAGCACCGGGATGCTGGATAAGAATCACAAAGAAGTGTATGAGGGTGACATCGTCCGTATTCACTATAAAGGAAAGGAGTTCGTCGATGTCGTGGACTCGGTACCCGACATGTTTGGTTCACGCAAACTCCACCCCCTGGCCGCCTTACTCAAAAAGCACGGTATCCCCGGAAGCCCCGAGAATCTGGACACTGAAGTGTTGGGTAACGAATACGAAAATCCACGTTTTAATTTTTGATAATATTAGTTAACATTGATTAATTAAATATAAATATGTTAACTATAAACCATTGACTTTCTACATATGCTTGGGCATACTCTGCTCAAGAATTGATGAGGGCTTGAGTGCTTTTGAAATCATAAACGGATTTGAAATGAACGAAGAAAGACAGTTGGCTTGAAAAGGGAGGATGGGAAAATGAGGGATTTCAAAAAGAGTTTGTTTACGGTGAAGGTGCTTTTTGTCGCTGTGTTCAGTCTGGCTGTTTTGCAGACTCACGCCTTGGCCGAAAACCCGGATGGAGAAAAGAAATCGTCAGGCGTGATCCCTCAAGGAAACCCCCATGATCACTCAGGCCTGGTAGACCGTCAAAATGCAGCGGACGCGCTTGCCAATACGCCTGCTTCCACGACCAGCGCGGCGAGTGGAAGCGTACAAATCCTAGCCGGAAAAACCAGCAATCAAGTCACTCTACAGTTTACTCCTCCTCCCGGAGCCAAAAGAATGCAAGGTGCCTGGGGCAAGAAAGGTGAGAGCCTGGAAGACCGGCCAAGCACGATAGATTGGGGCAATATCATAAGCGTCCAGGACACCTACCAAGTCGACCAAGTGCTCTGGACCGAGGAGGGGGACTACCGGTTTTATGTCAAGTATGAGACCGATAAGGGATGGACGGACCCGACCCAGTCCACCTCTTTTCACTATGTGCCGGCAGCTAAACTCCAGCCGGCCGCTACTGACAAGATTAACCTTCCTCCCACATCAGCTTCGCCCTTCACCACACCAGCTCCGCCGTCCACTACACCTGTAGCGACGACGGTGTCGGGAAATGACGCTCTTCCCACGGTCGCGGATACGTCCAAAATTAAGGTGGGACTTTCGCCTACTTCGGGGTATATCTATTTAGGTTTTGCCGACAATGGCTATTCCCGTATGCAGGTCTACTCCGAAGGAAAATGGGGGGATATTGTTGCTTACCTACCTGCCATTTTGCTTCATGAATCTGCTTTCACTCATGGGGGAGATTATGTCTTTTACGTGAGGTTTGAGAAAGACGGAAAATGGACGGAGCCGTATAGATCGAATTCTTTCAAAGTCATTCCTAAGACTACCACCACAGCCCGATTTGAGTTCAATCAGCCACCGAGTGGCGTGGATGCGGCGGTGATATCTTCTCCTCAAGGGACTCTGAGAGCAAATAATGGCGCCGCCTTTATTCCCACCGGCGGGTACGCCAATTCCGGCGGCTATAATTTAGGAGACGGCGGTTCTCTCTCGTTTGTGCCCGACAAGACCTTGGATCTCACGAAGGACTACGAGATGACATTTCGATTTAAAATTAACTGCACGCAAACGGCTTGTACGGGAACGCTTCCGGCGAGCGCCTATGGGCTCGTATTATTTGACGGTTTTCGCAAAAGCGGTTCTGCGAAAACGCCGAATTTCAACATTCAAATCAATGACAAGGGCGAGCTCGGCGTTCGTTATCTAGGGGCCTTTGACCTTGATCCGAGCGTGCACAACCAATTTGTTGTTGGCGCTGGTAATTACGCCGTAGGGGCCACGATTCCATACCCCATAGACGTGCTCCCAACGATAGGAGAACAGCTTAGTTTTACCAAGCTTCTCGCGCCCGTGGCCGATCAGTGGTATGAGCTCAAAGTGAAGGTTGAAAATCACAGGTTTTTGAATTATGTGGAAAAAGATAGAATCACGTCCGCCTCTCGACCGCTTGTTTCCCGAGA
>JAHFFL010000115.1 GCA_023247955.1 Candidatus Omnitrophota bacterium | reverse complement strand
TAAACGGTGCGGTGCCGCCATTCGAGCCGGAGGCCGGCGTCAAATACTTCCCGCTCTAAGATCGGCAAATCAAAACGCTCGACGTTAAATCCGCCGAAGTCCGCCTCGCCGATAAAACCGAGCACCTCCATCACGATTTCTTTGAACGAAGGAGCCGCTTTCACGTCCTCGTTCGAGATCCCGGTGAGGCGCGACACACCCGGCGGGATCGCGATGCCCGGATTTACGCGCCGGACATAGTTTTCTTCCGGATTGTCGGCCGAACATTTGACCATGCCGATTTCGATGATGCGGTCTTTTTCGATCCACGTGCCGGTGGTTTCAAGATCCAGGACCACCAGGGGGCGAGTGAGTTTCAATGGAAATATTTTTATCAGTATAACAAAGCGATCTTGGCGCCGAGTTCGCTGGTCGTGTTCTCCGGTTCATAGCCGTAGCCGACGAGCACACCCTGGTAAGTCACATTGGAAAGCCCGGAGTAATCGACATGCCACCAGCGGAAAAAGGGCTCGATAAGGACGTCGAACTTGTCTCCCTGCCTCTTGAATTTCAGCGAGAAACGGAAGCCGTAGCCGCTATCCTGGTCGTTGCTCACATTCCCGAGGCTCGAAACCGCGTCGCTCAGATGGCTTACTTGTCTTCCCGTCCAGAAGAGATCGTATTCGATGGAGCCGCCCCAGGTCCAGCGGTCCTTTAAGTGCCGCGTGAATTCGATTCCGATGGGGCTGTAAAAGTAATTGGACTCGCGCTCATAACCGCGCGCGCCGGTGCTTGTGGTTTTGCCCGAGGAATCGTCGTTGAGATAACGGTAGGCGACGCCGAAAAACGTGATGATGTGATTCTTTTTTGTCTCCTGCTTGAAACCCATAGTGCCGCGCGCTTCAAACATCGTGTCCCCAAAACCGCTCGCGGTGCCGCTCGATGGCGACGAATAATCCACGCTACCCCACGCGCCGCGAAGCTCGCCTTTGAGAAGCCAGGTCTCGCGGTCATACGTGTAGGCGCCTCCGATGCCGACCATCATGCCCTTGTTTTTCATAATGTCCTGTTCTTTGTAAGTGGCATGATAAATTTCTGGCGCGATTTCCCAGACACGGTTGGGCGCATTGTCGTACGAGGAGCTCTTCGAATACGCGGACTCGCCGGAATCATAAGAAGAACCGTAGGGCGAAGACAAGCCCTGATAAGCATTCGTCGAAGACGCCGCGCAAAGAAGAAGACCGACCAGCACCGGAAGTTTTTTCACCGCTTATTCCTTTTAGGAGGGTTTTGTTTAGTCTGATTCCAAAAATTTAATCAACAGTACAACATGCCGGAAGATTTGTAAATTAAAATTCTCGTATCGCCGTATTTTTTTTCCTTGATTTGCTTCAAGCTTCCGGATTCTTTAGGCAGGCGCGCGGAAATTTCGACCTCCAGGACTACGATTCCTTCTTTTTTGACGACACCGGAAGACGCCAGACACTCAAGACACCGAAGCCGCTCGCCCCACTCATAAGGGGGGTCGACGAAAACGATGTCAAATATCTCGCCGTCACGGGAAATTTTCTCCACCGCCTTGAATGCGTCGGAAACGATCACCTCGGCCTGTTGATTAAGCTTTAATTTGACGAGATTCTCTTGAATAACGCGTGCCTGGAATTTGTCGAGCTCGACAAAAATGGCGCAAAGTGCCCCATTCGACAGCGCCTCAAGCCCCAGCGCCCCGGTGCCGCTAAAAAGATCCAAGACCTTCGCGCCCTCAAGCCGTCCCTGCAGCATGTCCATAACGGCCTTGCGCACCTTGTTCGCTGTGGGGCGCAAATGCGGATTCGGCCTAAACAAAATCGACCGTCCTCTCAGTTCTCCCGTCAGAATTTTCATGACCTACGCGACCACGGTGAGCTTCTTTTTTTCGGACAAGCGGTAACGCCGGCGTATCGCTTCCCGGATCTGGCGGTTCGGCGGCAAGCCGAGGCGCGGATCTCCATCAACCAGGCGGGTCGCTTCTTCCCGGGCAAGCACGAGGAGCTCCATGTCCTTGCCGAGATCACCGATACGAAGCTGGGGAAGACCGTGCTGTTTCTCGCCGACGATGTCCCCCGCGCCGCGTATCTCCAGATCTTTATCCGCGATCTCAAATCCGCCGCGCATTTCCTCGAATGCCGAAAGACGCGCGGCCGTTTCTTCGCCGGGAGATTCGGAGAAAAGCACGCAAAAAGACTCTTCGGTGCCGCGCCCCACGCGCCCCCGAAGCTGATGCAGCTGCGCCAAACCAAACCGTTCGGCATTTTCGATAATCATGAGCGTAGCATTGGGAACGTCCACCCCGACCTCAATCACGACAGTCGATACCAAAAGATCCAGGCGTCTTTCCTTAAAATCCCTCATCACCTTTTCTTTTTCTGCGCTTTTCATGCGTCCGTGCAAAACACCGACTCTACGGTGCGAAAATACCGATGCGAGCTCCTCGCGGGCCGTCAGAACGCCTTTGGCCGAAAAATCCTTCTCCTCAATCAGCGGACAAATCACATAGGCCTGCCGCCCCTTTTCCAGCAAAGAATCGAGCAGCGCGTACACCTCCTTTCGCTTACCCTCCTCCACCCAAAAGGTCCGCACCGGTTGCCGGCCTCCCGGTAATTCACGGATCGTAGAAATATCCAGGTCACCGTAAAGCGTCAGTGCCAATGTCCTGGGGATAGGCGTCGCCGTCGTCAAAAGAAAATGAGGCGGGGTCCCGGATTTTTCCCTGAGCTTCGCGCGTTGGAAAACACCGAACTTATGCTGCTCATCCACCACGACGAGTCCCAAATGTTTAAAGCGCACGCGATCTTGAATCAGCGCGTGCGTGCCGATGAGGATTTGGATTTCGCCGTCTAGCACACGGCGCAGAACATCCCCTTTCTCCTGGGGCTTCATGTTCTGCGCCAAAAAACCGCAAGCGATTCCAAGCGGCTCGAGCCATCGCGACACCGTGAAATAATGCTGCTGGGCCAACACCTCGGTAGGCGCCATCAGCGCCCCCTGAAAACCGTTCGCGGCGGTAAACGCCAGCGCCGCGGCTGACACGATGGTCTTCCCGCTCCCGACATCCCCCTGAACCAGGCGATTCATCGGACGGCTCCTTCTCATGTCGCTCAGCACCTGATCTATCGTCCGGTTTTGCCCCTCGGTGAGAGTAAAACCCGACGACTCCAGAAGCCGACCCACCGTCTCCTCGCCGTTCTTGTGCGAAAGTCCTTGGTTTTCCTTCTGGAACTGGTTTCTCTTCATCCGCACCACCGTTTGCATCAAAAAAAACTCGTCAAAAACCAGCCGTCGGTAAGCGCGCTCCAAGTCCGCGAACGTGCCCGGAAAATGAATCTGCCGGAGCGCGAACGCCGCGTCCTTAAAATCCAGTTTTTTCCGCATCGCCAGAGGCAAGGACTCCTTCGGGAGGGACAGGTGGTTGGTGATCAAATAAAAAATAAGCTGGCGCAGCCCCTTTTGGCTCAAGTTTTCAGTGAGCGGATAAATGGGGACGATACGCCCGGAATGAATATTGGGCTTCGGAGATTCCGGGGCATGCAGCTCAAACTCAGGGTGTATCATGCGGAAGAATTTGCCTTCTCTCTCCACCTTGCCGTAAAAAGTGACCGTACTTCGCGGAGAAAAAACCTTGGCCATATAGGGTTGGTTGAACCACGAGCAGAAAAGAGTCTTGTCCCCCTCGGTCATCACGGTCCTGAAGAGGATCTGGCCGCGCCGCATGCGGATGATCCCGCGGCTTGAGATCTGGCCCCGCACGCACTCTTTTTGTCCCTCGACAAGCTCGGGGACTTTCTTCACTTGGCTTCTGTCTTCATAACGGCGGGGAAAAAAATAGAAGAGGTCTTCGAGCGTCAAAAGCCCGAGTCGTTCCAAAATCTTATGACGTTCGGGGCCTACGCCTTTCAGATAACGCAGCGAGGTATCGAGCGTAATTTCCGCTTGCAAAGCACCACCCCGTATGATAGATTACCGCCTCAAGGAAAAAGAAATGTCCAGAGTTTGTTATTATACAGGCAAGCGCCCGCGCTCCGGCAAGAAAATCGCGAGGCGCGGTATCGCCAAAAGATCCGGTGGTATCGGTCTTAAAACCACCGGCATCACGACCCGGCGTTTTTTACCCAACCTCCAGACCGTGAAGATCATCGAAAACGGCACGGTCAAAACAGTGCGAGTCTCGGCGAAGTATTTGAAAACCGGCAAGGTCGTCAAAG
>JAHFFL010000114.1 GCA_023247955.1 Candidatus Omnitrophota bacterium | reverse complement strand
TTCACGGGCAAACCGCAGAATTTTGTGACCGCGAAAGATTTAATTTTAAAACTGATCGGCATCATCGGCACCGCAGGCGGGACCGGTTACGTTCTTGAATATGCCGGAGAAGCCATCCGCACGCTTTCGATGGAGGGCCGCATGACCGTCTGCAACATGAGCATCGAAGCGGGCGCCAGAGCCGGTATGATCGCGCCCGATGAAACCACTTTTAATTACATTGCTTCGGGAAACCGGCCTTTTGCGCCCAAAGGCGTGGCCTTCGACAAAGCTCTCGCCTTCTGGAAAACGCTCCCCTCGGATCCCGGAGCAAAATTCGACCGTACCCTTACGATCAACGCCGCGGAGATCGCCCCGCAAATCACGTGGGGCACAAGTCCCGGCATGGTCGTCGACGTGTCCGCAAAAGTTCCCGATCCCGCCCACGTGCCCGGCTACGACCGGCGCGACGCGGAGCAGGCGCTCGAGTACATGGGGCTTAAACCCGGCACGCCCATGACGGATGTCAAAATCGACACGGTCTTCATCGGAAGCTGCACCAACGCGCGCATCGAAGACCTGCGGGCTGCGGCGTCCGTTTTTAAGGGAAAGAAAGTGGCCAAAAATGTCCGCACACTCATCGTTCCGGGATCACAAAAAGTATTGAAGCAGGCCGAAGCCGAGGGTTTAGATAAAATTTTCAAAGAAGCGGGTGCGGACTGGCGTCAGTCAGGTTGCAGCATGTGTCTTGCGATGAATCCTGACCAACTGAGTCCTCAAGAGCGCTGCGCGTCCACGTCGAACCGGAATTTTGAAGGCCGCCAGGGCAAAGGCGGCCGCACTCACCTCGTAAGCCCGCAGATGGCCGCAGCCGCGGCGGTCACGGGACACTTCGTCGACATCCGGAGCTGGAAATGAAACCTCTGAAAAACCATCGGGGCATCCTCGCCACACTCGACCGGGCCAACGTCGACACGGACCAGATCATCGCCAAGCAGTTTCTCAAGTCCATCGCACGCACGGGTTTTGGCGAGCATCTGTTTCACGATTGGCGTTATGCTGCGGACGGCAAACCCAATGTGGATTTCCCTCTTAATCAAGCAAGATTTAAAAATGCTTCCATTCTCGTCGCTCGGAATAATTTCGGCTGCGGTTCAAGTCGTGAGCATGCGGTGTGGGCGATCCAGCAATACGGCTTTGCCGCGGTGATTGCGCCTCGCAGGGAGAACGTGCCGGCTTTCGCGGACATCTTCAAAAATAACGCGTCAAAGAATTCTCTTTTAACGATCGAACTTTCGGAAGCGGAAGTTGAGGAAATATTTCAAATGACGGGCCGTTACACGGGTTTGGAGGCGACGATCGATCTGGACGAACAGCGGGTCACCTTGCACTTGCCTGAGGAAATCTCTTTTCACTTCGACATCGACGCGTCCGTCAAAGAGCGCCTTATCCACGGCCTAGACGACATCGGCCTCACCTTAAAAGAAGAAAACGCCATCCGCGCCTTTGAAACGCGGCATGACGTCCAAGTATAGAGCGAACGAATTGTCATCTCGAACGAAGTGAGAGATCTTGCTTTCCGCCAGAGGCGGATCCGTCCTACGGCGGAAAAAGCGAGATTTCTCGGCTTCGCTCGAAATGACAGGACTTATACTTCCCCCGTTGTTTCCGAATTAAGCGCGATCTCCAGCGTCTCGGTCTCGCCGGAGACGACGACCTTGTCCGGATAAATCGCCATTATTTTATAACTGCCGACACGATCTCCGACTTTAACGATGTTGCCGTTCATGATCGCCGCGGGTCGAGTCTTGTCGTAAGCGATGCCGTTCAAAACGATGCCGGCGGCGTTGCTGACGTTGCTGCTTTGAATCTCAAAAGGATTTCGCGTCCAGGTGCCATGCTCGCTTTTTTTAGCCGTTCGTCGCGGAACGATCAAGTCCTGGCCGGTTCGCGCTTCCTTAGACTCGACCTCGGGAGGCGGAGACAAATAAAGATTAAGACCGAGCCTTGATTTAAAAAGGGACGGGTTCCGCGAGTCAGGCGCCAGGTCAAAACTTTCCACGGTCACAAGTCCTTTCGGAAGATTTTCCAAATCGCCCAAAAATATGCCCAATTCCTGATAACCTGATTCCGCTTCAATCTCCACCGGCAACGCGCGGTAGCCTGAACGCGTGTCGGCAGAAGCCTCTCTCGGCGTTATAGAACTGAAGCGCACCTTGTGCATTTTTCCGGCCCTCGAGAGTTCTTCGATCGCAGAGGAGATCTCATTTTCCGACAAAAGCATCCGGCCACCGGAGGCGGCGGCTCCGGAGCTTTTCAGCGAAGCGGCCGCGCTTCGAACGGCGGCAGCTTCCTTCTCAAGGGCAAAGCACCGAAGAGCCGCCTGATGAAGCTTGCCGGCCAAAGGCGCGTAAAAGACCGCGTAAAAAAATGCCGCTAAAAGTACCCCGCTTCCGATGAGGATCGGTTTCTTTCCCGTGATCTTCATTCGACACCCATGCGAAGTTCGAAGACATTCCCGGGCTCATTGGACATTTCTTTGGAGGCTAACAAACGGACCTGGCTGAACAGTCCGTTCTCAAGCGCTGAAATATAGTCCGCGATTTGAGCGCCGGGTTCGTCGTTACCGGAAACGAACACCCCCGAAAGAAAAAGTGTGTCTTGCTGCATGCGGATGCGCGTCAGGTGAATGTTTCGAGGCGTCACGGTGGCCAACTCTTTCAAGACCTCACCCCAATAAGGCTCATTCTGGACAATGGTCGCCGCCAGTTGAAGCTCGCGGACATCCTGAAGCGCGGGCTTGAGACTCGACAGCTCCATTTGAGCGGCGGCCGATCGGGTTTCATAATTCGAAAGTTTTATTTTCATTCCCACAAAAACAAAAATAAAAAGAAGCGCTGTCGCGGCGGCCGCAGACTGGAACGAGGCGCGCTTAAAAGCGATCTTGGTTTGGTCTTTTATCTCGGGCGGCAAAAGATTGATGCCTCCCGGCGGCAACGTGGCGGACAGAGCGGCTCCCGCGGCGGCTTCCAATCGATATTCTTTTTTTTGAAGTGCCGGAGGAAGACTGTCGCCCGGCAAAAAAGGACCCAAAGGAGCCCCGAGCCGCGCCTCGATCCCGAGTTGAGACGAGAGGGCCTCCATGAAACCTTTCATCTGGGCGCCTCCACCGTAAAGAAGCAGCTCTCCGATGCTCCCCCCATCCGTTTCTTCACGATAGTAGTCGAAGCATCGTTCGATTTCGCTCGTGAGCCGCTCCATCGGGCCTCTCAGCATGGAAAGGATCTGATTCGTCGAAATCTTTTCCTCCACCATCGTAGAAGCGCCCTCGGCGGGAAGGCCCACGGCGCGCTTGATTCTCTCGGCGTCTTCCCAAACCAATTGGACGCGGCCTTTCTCGGAAGCGAGGCTCACCATCATCGCTTGAGTAAAGTCTTTCCCAGCCACCGGAATGGAACGGGAGAAAACAATCCCTGCCTGTCCGGTAGGCACGTCGGATCCCGATAAAATGACCAAATCCGTCAGATCAAAACCAAAGTCTAAAATGGCGAGCGCCTTGGCGTTCTGCCTTACTTGATCCCGCGAGGCGTATGTGGCCGCCAGTGGTGCCGGAATCAAAGCGGACGGTTGGATGCCTGCTAATGCCAAGAGAGCCAGCATATCCTCCACCGTTTTTTTGGGAGAGACCGCCGCGAGGACGACCATTTTACCGTCGTCCGCGCCGGGCTTGGCCGGCAGAGGCTCAAAATCCAGGTACGAATTCTCTATGGGAAAAGGAAAATACTGCGCCGCGTGAAGTCGGAGGGCATCTTTCAACTCCGATTTGGGCATGCGCGGCACGAGGATGCGGCGAACCGCGGTTTGCGGACAATTGACGGTGGCGATGTAACGGGAAGAGCGCCCCGTCCATGACCGAAGAAGCTCTTTCAGCGCTTCCAAAATCTCGAGATCACGGGATTTTTTCTCGAGTATAGGACTGATCTCTTTAAGGTCCGCATGAACAAGCTCCGGAAGCCCCGTCGTCAACTTGAACACCGCTACCTTCACCGCAGACGTGCCGATGTCGATACCGACGACGGTGTCTTTTTTAGAAAATAGATCCTTCAAAACCGAATCCACCCGTATCATTCGAAATTTTCCTTACGATAACCGGTGCTGGTCGTGTCGCCGCTGTAAGTCGTAAAAGTATTCGCGCCTTGATCGGACAGGACCGTATTTACGCGCACTTTGCGACCACCCACGTCTGCGACGGATTCCGC
>JAHFFL010000113.1 GCA_023247955.1 Candidatus Omnitrophota bacterium | reverse complement strand
AATGCACCGGATGGTTTTTCACTCTGCAATCCGCCACCCGGGCCAGGATCATCGCCGAGTCCCACTGCACTCCGCAGTCGGTAAGCGGCCGCAGCACCACTTCGGTGGCCTTGACCTGAAGTGTGGACTCCGCGACGGGATTCCAGTAGTTGACGGTGCCCTTCGGCGTGATCCCGATAAGGATGGAAGTCAAGGAATACAAGAGCTCTTCGGTCGGGTCATAGCTTTTTTCAAAAGGTTCTCCGTTCTGAACGGCTCCCGTCTTCTTTGACGTCGCCAGACGGTTTTGGCGATCATAAAAAAGAAAAAGGCAGACACCCCCATGCCCGTCAACAATCCGATTAGAGCATTTTTCATCTCGAGAACCTGCAAGGCCTCCCGCTGATTTTTCTATCTCAGTTAGAATACTACAGAAGGGACAAAATATCTATTGTTTAGGATGTCTTTATAAATAACGAGCAATTTTTGACAAGCTTAAGCGGACTTTGTGGAGCTGCTTTGAGTAGGCCTTAGGATAAAAATAAAAAGCTCCCAAAAAACATAGGGAGCTTTTTATTTTTATGGACCTGGCCGGGGTCGAACCGGCGGCCTCCTCATTGCGAACGAGGCGCTCTACCAACTGAGCTACAGGCCCAAAAATTTCAAACAATTTATCGCATCAAACAACGCTCAACCTCGCAGCCCTTATCGAGAGTCCGCGCGTCCCTCATGCTTTTAGAGGGACAGGCCCAAAAATTCAGATAATTTAAATTCTCTTTGCGTTTTTAATCGCTTCGTTGACGTTTCTGTTTTGACGGACGGCTGCCTCGACGTCAGAAGGCGGCTGGGCTGAAGGACGGGGATTTACGGGATAACCCTTGGCCTGCCAGGTCTGGTACCCTTCTTCCATGACTTTGACGTTCGTGAAACCAAATCCTCTGAGTTCGGCCGCGACAGTAGCAGCGGCCCCGCAGCCGGCATTGCAATACGTCACAATCTTCCTGTTCTTCGGGACTCGGCTCATGGCCTCCAAAAGCGCCGCATGGGAATCCGGAGGGATATTCCCAGACCCCTGCTTAAAAAGCTCATCCTGTTTATAATACTGAGGGGGCAGCGGGAGGATCGCGCCATCAATATGCCCCGCGTCGAAAGTGCCCTTCCCGCGGGCGTCGAGGATCAAAAGATTTTCCTTCAAAACTTGTGACTTCCGGAGCTCATCGGCCGAGACGGTATCCTCCGCGCTCGAAGTCCCCCATCGCGCTTCAGCGGGAGTCTTGGCCCCTCCCTCCGCCGAGACAAACGGCGCGGCCGAGACCGCGCACACGGCCAGCAGCAAGCCGACAAATCCTATTTTCATTTTAGGGCGCCGTTCAGCCATTTGAGATAAGCCGCGGATCCGCGTTTGATGGGAAGACCAAGAATTTCGGGGACTTCATAAGGGTGATTTGCTTCGATGGCCTTTTTGACCCTGACAAAATTTTTGTCCGTCGTCTTCACGAAAAGCAGCGCTTCCTTCTGCTTTTCCATTTTACCTTTCCACGAATACAGCGACACGAAACCTTCCGCGAAAGAAACACAAGCGGCTAATTTACGGCGCACGAGAAGCTTCGCGAGCCGCTCCGCGACTCGCCGGTCGGGCGCCGTGGTGAGCACGACGATCGCGGCCACTTTAGAAACGCAGGGTTATCTTGTAATCGTCCCCCACGCGCTCCATGATCACATGGCCTTCACGCGCCAGCCATCCCAGACTCATGAGGACCACGTTCTTTTCCTTGTCGATTCCAGGAATCAGATCCTTTAGATAGCAGGTCTTGCGGCTATCCAGATAATGCCAGATATCCCCCGCGACGATTCCTATTTCAGTAATCATAAAATGTTTCCCCCTATGGATAAAAAATTTTTAGACCGCCAAAGCCTTTATCATAAAGCATCCTGTAGGGATAATCAACAGTTACAGCAAACGCTCCTCGGGAGACTTTTTATTGTAGCTCTTGCATTGCGGACACTGCGAGATTTCATGATGTTTGGAGTCGACGTACGTGTAGGCGCAAATCGTACACTCCCATACGTCCGCTTTCTCGCGGACGAATTTCGGCAAGACGGCCTTCCGTTCGAAAAATATCCACAGCGCGAAGATCGCCAAAAGCGAGGAGGTCAAATAAAGAAAGATGGCCATCGTCACGTCTAAACGAAACATCTTACTCCTTGTCCGGCGAGCCGTCCGCGTAACCCGTCTTTACCTTCGAAAAAGAATCATCCGTCGGCGAGGCCTTGGTCCCGCCCAGCACGCTGTGGAGGGAAGCCAACAATTGCTTATCGGACGGAATGCTGACAACATCAGACGATAAAGAACGCTGTACCGTCTGCGCTGGTACCTCGGTGGCCAGCTTAAAATCAGTCCACTGGCGATAGAGCACCTGCGAGACTTGGGGCCTCGTGTCCACAAGCGTCCGCAAAAGCGTATCGTCAAGCACCGGCCCGAGCGAGACAATGTGGGGTCTCGGCCGGTAGCGCGTCTTTTCGGGGCTGACCGTGATCGTCAAGGCAAAGAACCAAAAGAAATGCCAGCCGAGCGAAAGCGTCACCGCCAGCGCGAAAGACCTGTCGCGAAAATGCCAGCTTTCGTATCCCTTCAACTTCCCAGACCTCCGCCGCTCTCACCGGGTTTTTGATTCGTCGCGATATTGATCTGCGGGATCCCGATCTCGCGGCAAAGGTCCCAGAGCTCCACGACCCGTCCGAGCGAGGCATTGGTGTCGGCCTTTAAAAGCAGCGTCTTATTTTCTTGCGCAGCTTCCTTCAGGGTCGCGGTCAAATCCTGTATCGTGATCGGCTTGTCGCCCAAAAAAAGCAGGTCTTGTCCCGTCACCGTGACAATCACGCTTTCGCTATTCAGCACCTCGCCCGTAAGCGCCCGTGGAAGACTTACCTTGATTCCCGGCTGGAATACGAAATTGGACGTCAACATGAAGAAGATCAGCAGCTGAAATACCACGTCTATCAAAGGCGCGATGTCAAGCTGCCCCTTCTTGATTTCCGTTCTGCGTTTGAGGCGGCTAAACTTCATTTTCCTCTCGCTTTTCTCCCAGGATGTTCAGGATGTCCGTCGCGCTCAGCTCCATGTCGAGCACAAACCCGTCGACGCGGCTTACCAGATAGTTGTAGGCCACGTAAGTCGGGATCGCGACGCACAAACCAAAGACCGTGGTGAGCAGCGCCTCCCAGATGCCTCCGGCAAGATCCCCGGGGTTCACTGGATTGAGACTGGATGCCTTGCTTTCTATCACTTGAAACGCCGCGACCATTCCGGTGACCGTTCCGAGAAGCCCAAGCAGCGGCGCCACATGCGCGATCGTCGCGAGCACCGGCAGGTTTTTCTCAAGACGCGGCAGCTCATGGATGCTTGCGTCTTCGATCGCCTCGCGTACCTCCTGCCGCGGGCGGTCGTGCTTGAGGATCCCCGCCTTCAGGATGTTTGCGATAGGTCCCGGCGTGCGCTCGCAAAGCTCAAGCGCCTCCATGATTTTGTTGCGCTTGAGCGACTTTGAGATCTGCTCCATAAAACTCTTGGTGTCGATCTGCTCGCGCCTGAGCCGTATCATCCGCTCGATCACGATCGCGAACGCGAGAATCGAACAGATGAATATCGGCCACATGATCGGGCCGCCTTTTTGCATAAACTCCCACATAACGCCTCCTCCGATTTATTTTTGTTTTTCTTTCTTCTGTCTTAGAAGATACCTGATCTTTTTGACCTTCTCCTGCGCCACATCGGACCGATTGGAAGTCGAATCCGCGATCTTCTCATAAACCTTGAGCGCTTCATCCAACTGACCGAGATCCTCATAAAGCTTGGCGGCGCGAAGCTTGGCCCGGTCGGTATACACCATGTTCTTCGGATAAAGCTGCGCGAGCTCCCAAAACCCGCGTGCGGCCTTGCCAATCTCTCCTTCCGTCTCGTAAACCTCGGCAAGCTCAAATGCAACCTCGCACGCCACGTCGCCCTGCGCCGCTTTCAAAGCCTCATTGAAATAAAACTCCGACTCCCTCAAATGCCCCTGCGCCTTCAAAATTTCGGCGAGTTTTTTCTGGGCCAGACACCGGTAGGGCTCGGGGACCCCGGGAACGGTGGCTTTCAAGAGCTCCGTCCTCGCGTCATCGGATTTTCCCTGCGACATGAGAAAGTCGGCTGCCTTGAGAAGCCCTTGCGCGGCAAGCTCGCTCTTCGGATACTGGGCCGCCAGCGCCCTGAATCCGTTCACCGCCGCCCACAAGTCTCCCTCCCGCTCATAGGCGCAGGCCGCCGAAAATCTCGCGTCGTCGGCC
>JAHFFL010000112.1 GCA_023247955.1 Candidatus Omnitrophota bacterium | reverse complement strand
TGCCTGCGAGATTATCGGACAGGTGAGGCCTCTGGTACAAGGCGTTCATCTGATGGCCATCGGCTGGGAAGAGCTGATCCCGGACATCGTTTCCAAGTCCGGCATTCGCCCCTAAAGCAAGACTTACTCATGCCGAGCAGTCTATGGGTTTCTTAAACGAGCTTGTTAAGGCAAAAAAGAGGAAGAAAAAATGGGCGGTGTTGACCGCGTATGACGCGCCCACGGCTGAGATTTTGGAAAAGGCCGGTATCGACTGGATACTGGTCGGCGATTCGTTGGGCATGGTGGTGCTGGGGTATCCGTCCACGGCTGACGTGACGATGGACGAAATGATACACCACTGTAAGGCCGTACGCCGAGGCGCGCCCCATGCTTTTGTCATCGGGGATATGCCGCTCAAAGGCGTGGAACAGGGTCCCCGTCAGGCGCTTTTGTCCGCGCAGCGTTTTTTACATGAAGGCCGCTGCGACGCCGTTAAAATCGAATGGAATAATAGCGCGCTCGAAATCGTCAATCGTCTGATTGCCGAGGGCGTGCCGGTGATGGGGCATCTGGGATTGACGCCGCAAACCGCCGCCGCCACGGGCGGATATCGCGTACAGGCACGGGACGCGGCAAGCGCTCTTGAGACCTTGCGGCGCGCCAAGGCCTTGGAAGCCGGCGGCGTGTTTGCTTTGATTTTGGAATGCGTGCCGGCGGCCGTTGCCCGGGAAATTACCAAAAGCCTGAAAATTCCCGTGATCGGCATCGGGGCCGGTCCGACCTGCGACGGCCAGGTGCTGGTGCTGCATGATTTGGCTGGCCTTTTCAGTAAATTTACGCCGCGTTTTGCCAAACGCTACTGTGAGGCCGGCCGCTTGATCCAAACGGCGGTACAGCGCTACGCTGCGGAAGCGAGGTCGGGGAAATTTCCGCGCGCCAAGCATTCTTTTAAAATAGATAAAGAAGAGCTTCGCGTTTTTAAGGGGGGACTGCATGGTGGTTAAGGCCTTGGGGATGCTTTCGGGCGGGCTGGACTCTTCTCTGGCGGCCAAGATCCTGGTTGACATGGGAATCGAGGTGGAAGGTGTCAATTTTTCAACGGGATTTTGCGTTACCGAACATTCGCGCAATTTTAAAGACGAGAAGGAAAAGCCGCTGCGACCCAACGAGGCACTGCGTTTGGCGGCGGAGCTGAGGTTTAAGCTCCACATCGTGGACGTGTCCAAAGATTATCTGCCGGTAGTCACGAGCCCCAAATACGGTTACGGCGCCAATCTGAATCCCTGCATTGACTGCCGCGTCTTTATGTTTAAGCGCATGCGCGGTCTGATGGACCAGTACGGCGCGCAGTTTATGTTTACCGGCGAGGTCCTGGGACAGCGGCCGATGTCCCAGCACCGCGAGGCGCTTAAAATCATCGAGCGTGACAGCGGGCTGGACGGGCTTGTCCTGCGTCCGCTCTCGGCGGCGCTGCTCGATCCCACGATCCCCGAAATCAAAGGATGGGTGGACCGCTCCAAACTCCTGGCGCTTTCGGGCCGGTCAAGAAAGCCGCAGATGGCCGCCGCCAAGGAGCTGGGCATGGAGGATTATCCCCAGCCGGCCGGCGGATGCTGTTATCTGACGGACCCGCAGTACGCCAAACGACTACGGGATTTTTTTGATTATAACGGCAAGCCGGCGCTGACGCAGGAGGTCGTTTTGATGCTCAAAGTGGGGAGACATTTCCGTGTTTCCAACCGCCTCAAGGTCCTTATCGGGCGTAACGAACGCGAAAATAATTTTTTGAAATTGTATGAAAAGGGACGGCACGTGTTTGAAGTGCCGGATTATTCCTCGGCGCATGTGCTGGCCGAGATCAGGGGAGATGCCGACCCCGAGATCGTGCGTACGGTGGCGGCGATGGCCGCGCGCTATTCCGACGCCTCGAGAGGAACGCGCGTGCGCGTGCAGCACCGTTACGGCGACGTCGAGGAACAGCTTGAGGCCGAGGCGATGGACGAGGAAACTTTGGCGGGGTGGCGGCTTTAACATGGCCGATCTCTTTTATTCCAACTGGTTTTGGGTGCATATCGGGCTCATGTACGCGGGGTTTGCCGGTTTCATCACGGCCGTCGCCAGCGCCGCCATTTATCTTTTTCAGTCTTACCAGCTCAAGTCCAAACATCCCGGCGCGGTTTTTCTCAAACTCCCATCGCTGGATGTTCTTGACCGCATCCATTTCCGCGCGTTGTCGCTGGGCGTTGTTCTCTTCTCGCTCGGTATTTTGAGCGGTTTTTTTTGGGCGCGTGATTTAAAAGGGCTGAATGAGATTTTCAAGGACCCGAAAGTCATCCTGTCTTTTTTCACCTGCTTTTTTTATTGGCTTGTGTTTCTCGTGCGCTTGAGCGCCATCCGCCGCGGGCAAAAAATTGCAGCGGGCACGGTGTTCGCGTTTCTTCTGCTTGCCGTGACATTTATGAGCGGCCATCTCGCGCCGGCCGCGATCCGGGGGTTTTGACGTGGAAATAACGGTCCTCGGGATCAATCACAAGACCGCGCCGCTTGAGATACGCGAGAAACTAAACATTCCCGCGCACCGGACTGCGGAGCTTCTTAAGGCCCTCGAACAGCGGCGGATATTCGAAGAGCGGCTCGTGCTTTCAACTTGTAACCGCACCGAGATTTACGGCGCCGCGGCAAAAACGGACGGGGCCATCGAGCAAACAAAACGATTCCTCAGTGAATACTCGCGCTTGCAGCTGGAGGATTTTGAGGACAAACTTTATGTTTTGAGACAGTCGGAATCGGTGAAGCATCTTTTTTCCGTGGCGGCGGGCCTGGACTCCATGGTGCTCGGCGAGACCGAGATCACCGGACAGGTGAAAGACGCGTATCTCTCCGCGCAAAAAAGCCGGCAGACCGGAAAAGTGCTGAACGCGTTGTTTCAGCGGTCGTTTAGGGTCGCCAAGCGACTGAGGACGCAAACGGAAATCGGCGTCGGCCGTGTCAGCGTGGCGTCCGTCGCGGTGGAACTCGCCGAGAAGATTTTTGAAAATCTAAAAAACGTGAAAGTGCTCGTGATTGGCACCGGCGAGATGTCGACACAGGTAGCGAAGGCGATGATAGCCAAGGGCGCTTTGGCGTTTATCGTTTCCAGCCGTCATCACGAAAGGGCCGAGCAGCTGGTCGCCGAACTCGGCGGAACGGCCGTGCGTTACGACGCGTATGAAGAAAAGATCGAAGCGGCGGACATCGTGATTGCTTCCACGCTGGCGCCGCGCGTGCTGATTCACAAGGAGCAGGTCAAGGCATGGATGAAACGGCGTCACGAGAAACCTTTATTTCTCATCGATATCGCAGTACCCCGCAACATCGACCCGGCCGTCGAAAGGCTCGACAATGTTTATCTTTATAACATCGATGATTTGCAGGGGATAGCGGATAAAAACCGTGCTTACCGCGAGAGCCAGTTGGAAGACTGTTCCCGTCTTGTGGGGCATCAGACACAGTATTTCATGGAGTGGCTCGGCAAAGAATTCGGCGCGACTGGGCCGTGACTATTCGCGTAGGCACGAGGGGCAGCCGGCTGGCGCTTGCCCAAGCCGAGGAGATTATCGGCGCTTTGCGGGCCGAGCACCCGCGCCTTCGTTTCCGCCTGGTCGTCATCAAAACCTTCGGCGATGAATTTCAGCGCGCAGCGCTTTTCGAAAAAAATCAGGTCGGTGTTTTCACGAAGGTGATAGAAGAAAAACTGCTGAACAAAGAAATTGATATCGCGGTACACAGTCTGAAAGATCTGCCGACTGAGCTTCCGCAAGGGCTGGTTCTCGCCGCCTGTCCGAAGCGGTTGGATCCTTGCGATGTGCTCGTGACGCGGGGCGCTCTGACGCTCGGGAAACTCGCGCCGGGCGCGGTGATCGGGACCAGCAGTCCGCGCCGCAAACGACAGCTCGCTTTTTTGCGCCCGGACATTCGGGTCAAGGACATACGCGGAAATCTGGATACGCGTGTCTTGAAGGTTCTCAAGGAGAAGGCGCTGGACGGCGTCGTGGTCGCCAAAGCGGGTTTGTGGCGCATTAAAAAATATTTGAAATATGCCCGAAAAATTCCGCCGCAGGATTTTTTGCCGGCGGTGGGGCAGGCGGCCCTCGCGGTGGAAACAAGGCGCGACGACCAGGTGATTTATAAGCTTGTCCGGTTTTTGAATCACAAGAAGACTGAGCGGGAGGTCATGGCCGAACGGGCGCTTCTTCGGACGTTGCGCGGCGGCTGCCGGGTGCCGGTGGGTGTGTATTCCAAGATTCAGGGAAAGCGGTTTTATTTGAAAGCGGCTGTTTTTGCAAAGGATGCGAAAAAAACGGTG